>CAZITQ010000131.1:0-3698 GCA_964542165.1 uncultured Rickettsiales bacterium | reverse complement strand
GCGCGGGGGGCGGCCGCCGCGTACTCCTCGGCGGCGGGGGGCGGGCCCGGCCCCCCGCCGGCGGCGGCGGCGGCGTCGTCGTCCACCGCGTCGTCGTCGCCGGTGTCATCGTCGCCGGTGTCGTCGTCGCCGCCCCCGCAGTCGGCGTCCGCGCCGTCCACGGCGCCGTCGCAGTCGTTGTCCAGTCCGTCGCCGCAGTTCTCCACCGCGCCCGGATGGATCCCGTGGAGGCTGTCGTCGCAGTCGCCATCGCAGACGGTGTAGCCGTCGCCGTCGTTGTCGACCTCGTCGCCGATCACCCCGTCGCAGTCGTTGTCGAGCCCGTCGCACAGCTCGGGCGCGCCCGGGTAGACCGTGGCGACGTAGTCGTTGCAGTCCAGGTCGCAGTCGGTGAAGCCGTCGCCGTCGTTGTCCACGTCCAGGCAGGACGTGTAGGTCAGCTCCAGCTCGATGTAGGCCAGGCAGTAGGCCGAGTTGGTGGGCTGGACGTCGAGGGTGTTCGGTCCGCCGTACACGTAGCCCGTGAAACCCAGGGGGTAGTTGATGCTGGCGTACGCCGTGGGCCCCTGGCAGACCGCGCAGTCGATGCTCTCGGGCCAGGGGTCGGCTCCGATGGCGACCAGGGTCCCGTTGAGGTTGAACTCCCAGGTGGCGTCGGCCGCGGCGTTGAGTCCGTAGGTGTTGACCGTGACCTGGTGCAGCACCGACCCGGTGGGCAACGGATCGATGAAGGGGACCTGGTACGCCCAGCTGCCCTGGATGACACCGAACTGGGCGGCGCAGGCGTAGTCGGCTCCACAGACCTGGCACAGTCCGCCGGTCCACTCGTCCAGGTGCAGGGTGTACACGTCGGCCCGCACCTGGAGCGCGGGGGACAGGGAGAGCAGCGCGACGAGGACCACCGGGGAGACCGGGGAAGGGCGGCCGCGCGATGGGGGGGGCGATGGCAAGGATCCCTCCTGGAGACGAGCATACCCCAGGTGTCGCCGGGCACCCGGGTTCATCCGGCGTCCACGGGGCCGACCCTCAGGCCGGGATCCCGCCTACCGCTGTTTCTTGAGCGCCTTGAGCCGCTTCTTGGCGTCGCCCGCGCGCGGGTCCTCGGCCAGGGCCGACTCCACGTGGGCGATGGCGGCGTCCAGATCGCCGTCGTCTTCCGCCAGATCCGCCAGACGGATGTGGGTGGCGACGCGGTAACGAAGGGGCACCGCGGGCTTCTGCAGGTACTCCAGGTAGTGCTCCCTGGCCCTCTCCCTGTCCCCCACGGCGACCCGGTAGGCCTCGCCCAGCAACCAGGGTAGGCGCTTGTTGTCCGGATCGACCCGGCGAATGGTCTCCAGGGTGGCCAGCGCGCCCTCGGCATCCCCGGCCTTGGTCTGGACACGGGCCTGCAGCGAGTTGGCCAGGATGTTGTCGGGGTAGAGCGAGAGCATGACCCGACACTCGGCCAGCGCCTCGTCGTAGGTGTCGTTGTCGAGGTGGCAGTAGGCCAGGGCGAAGCGGGCGGCCACCCCGGTCATCACCCCCTCGTCGCGGGCACGCCTCATCTGTTCGAAACCCAGCTCCCGGCGATCGGCGAAGGATGGGAGGCCCTTGTAGCGGCGGGTGATGGCCGACAGGTAGTAGTTGAAGATGCCGAGGAAGAGGTCTGGATCGGCGAAGGTCGGATCGGCGCGCTTGGCCTGCTTCATGGCCTCGAGCGCCTCCCATCCGCGGTTGACGGCCGCCAGGTGGTCGTCCGCGTGGAGGCGGTCGAGGGCCTCGAGTACGGCGATCATCGCGCTCTCGAAGTGGCCCCAGGCGACCGCGTCGGTGGCCTGTCGGTCCGCGCGCTCGCGGCCGATCCGGATCTCGTGCTGGAAGGTGTCGGTGTACTCGTCGTCCCAGTCCTCGAACATGATGACCTGGTAGACGATGGCCCGGCACAGCGGCCCCACCGGCGAGTCGGGGCGCTGCTCGCTCACGGCGCGGAAGTGCTTGAGCGTGTCGGAGTACTCCCCCGCGAAGATCATCGGCAGCCCGGCCTGGATGTCGCACATCAGCTCGGGATCGATGCCGAGGGTGTTGGTGCCGTCGCAGGGCGTGTCCTGGGAGGCGCGCGCCGGAGCAATCCCGAGCAAAGCGGCGGCGACGAAGATCGCGGCTGGCCGGAGGAGCATCCGGCCAGTGTAGCCGACCCCCTCGATGGGGATGGTCGCCATCAGCTGGCGTCCGGCCCCCCGTACGCCCCCATGTCGGCGTCGGAGCCGTCGGGATCGGTCTGGTTCGGGAGGCCCTCGTCGATACAGGGCGAGCCGGGGTTCAGGTGGAAGTCGTCGTTGGCCGGATCGTTGTCGTTGGAGAAGGCGACGAAGTCCGGATCCTGGGAGATGTTGCCGTTCTGACCGATGGGGTTCTGGTTCCAGGCGCCGCTGAGGTCCTGGTTGTGGTTTCCGTGGATATCGCAGTACGCGAGGTGGGGGGTGTCGCTGGACTGGTCCAGGTGCAGTCCGCCGTCGCCGGTGTTGAAGGCCACGATGCAGGCCTCCAGCGCCGCCCCGCCCTGGTCGGCCTGGTGCAGTCCGCCGCCGCCCCCCGACGCGGCGTTGTAGGCCACCGTCAGGTAGGACATGAGCACCTCGGACGAGGTGTCGACCACGAGGATGCCCCCGCCCGTGTCGTTGGTGTGGTTGTCCACGATCAGGTTGTTGATCAGGGTCGGGTTGCCGCCGTAGATGGCGATCCCCCCGCCCCCATGTACGTTGCCCACGCCCGGCTGGTTGTCCTCTGCGCGGTTGCCGGCGATGAGGTTGCGGACCAGGGTCCCCGCGCTGTCCTCCAGGTACAGACCACCCCCGTCACCCGCCTCGTTGTGGATGAACTGGTTGTCCTCGATGAGGAACGTGGTCGAGTCGGTCCACAGGCCGCCACCGTCGTTCTTGTTGTTGTTGGCCCCGGCGCCGCAGTCGTTGTTCCGGAACACGCAGTGGTGCAGGTGGAGGCTGGGCGTGCTCTTGGCCCACAGCCCCGCGCCCTCCCCACCCGCGGGGCTGTTGCAGATGTTCTCCTCGAAGATGCAGTGGGCGACCTCGGCGTTCACCGAGTCGAGGTACAGACCGGCGCCCTTGCCCTCGTTGCCCCTTCGGAGCGTGAGGCCCTCCACGTGGAACGTGGCGTTCTTGAGCTTGAGGCAGCGCTCCTGGTCGGCGCCGTCGATGATGGTCTGCTCGGCCCCCTGCAGGCCGATCAGGGTCAGGTTGTGGCCGTCGACGCTGATGTCCGGCGCGTAGGTGCCGGGGTTCACGTGGATCTCGAAGCAGCCGTTGGGCAGGTGATGGATGGCGGAATCGATCTCCAGGAAGGGCTCGTCCCAGGTGCCGTCCTCGTTGCTGCCCAGGGCCGATGCGTCCACGTAGACCGGGCAGGTGCAGCCCTCGTCCACCTCCCCGTCGCAGTCGTCGTCGACGCCGAGGCCGCAGACCTCCGTGGCTCCGGGGTTCACCAGCGGGTTGGCGTCGTCGCAATCCCCGTCGGCGACGGTCCAGCCGTCCCCGTCCGCGTCCGGGGGGGCGGTGGTGTCGTCGTCGTCCCCCGTGGAATCGTCGTCGTCCCCCGTGGAATCGTCGTCGTCCCCCGTGGAATCGTCGTCTCCCGTGGCGTCGTCGTCCCCGGTGGAATCGTCATCGCCCGTGGTGTCGTCGTCATCGCCCGTGGTGTCG
>CAZITQ010000130.1:0-26973 GCA_964542165.1 uncultured Rickettsiales bacterium | reverse complement strand
CATGTCAACCTATTTCAGGGGCGAAACCGTGATGAAAGTTGTTGGACGCTGCAGTCCAGGAGCGCATCGACGGGCGCCGCCAGACCTACGGCTCCGACCCCACGGCCGCGTCCCAGAAGCTGGCCGACCTCCAGCGGCGCATCGACAACTACTACCGCGCGATCGGCGAGGGCATGGATCCCCAGGTCTGCCAGCAGCACATCGCGGAGCTGTCGGCGAAGAAGGACGACATCGAGCACGAGGCCAGCGTGCTGCGCCAGGAGGACTACTACGCGAAGGCGCTCGAGAGGAACCTGGCCGAGCTCCGCCGCCTCACTGCGGCGTTCCAGTCGGGCTTCGACGACCTACCCTTAACCACCCGCCGCCAGATCATTCTGTACTTCGTCCGCAGCATCGAGGTGCTCGACCGCGACAGGGTGCGCATCCGGTTCCAGATCCCCTTCGACAACAACGGCATCCGCCTGCTCACGGACGAGGTCACCGGCAAGGCCGGCGAGGTAGGCGCCGATACGGACGTAAGTGGTTGTTATCCCGTGATTTCCCCAGATTGTGCAGGACGGCCCACTACGGGGAGCCAATGAGGACTCGAACCTGCGGCAGGTGGTTAACAACCACGCTCGTCAGGCCAAGCCGGTTCGTGACCTGAGCAGGGGAGGGGACCCAGGCGCGGTTGGCGGTGAAGGTGGTGGCGGATCGGCACTCCTCCGGTGAGGGAGTCACGGCTGGCAATGCGTTCGGTAGTGGTCACAAATCTGGGTCCCAATTGGGTCCCATTTGGGGCCCAATGAGCAGGTTCCTGGGAACCAGCGGCCTCTTGCGGGAACCTATAAGCCAGCGTAATCGCACCGGAAAACGACCTATGTGGTTGAAATCACGATCGTGCGGTTCCGTACATCCCGGCAACACGGGTTCAAATCCCGTGGCCTCGTGCCCGCCTCGGGTGGGGATCCTGCCCCAGCGGCGCCCGCTTTTTCGTTTCTGAGGTGTGACCCCAACGGGATTTGGGGTTGGCTCCGCGTTGGCTCCGCCAACGGCAAATCCCGTGGCCTCGTGCCCGCCTCGGGTGGGGATCCTGCCCCAGCGGCGCCCGCTTTTTCGTTTCTGAGGTGTGACCCCAACGGGATTTGGGGTTGGCTCCGCGTTGGCTCCGCCAACGGCAAATCCCGTGGCCTCGTGCGTACCGGGGGAGGTGGCCTCTGTGTCCCGTAGCGGGCTGCCTGGATCGTGCGTAGGCCACGTGAGAGACTGTGGGCGACGGGCTCAGGAGTCTATCCGGGGCATTGGGCCACATTGGGGGTTTCCATGAGAGGCGGCGGTCGAGGGCTGCGTGTGGTCGCTGGTTGGGGGTTGGTGTTTGCGCTGGTCGTCTGTGGCCGCTCCGTGTCTGCCGAAGAGAAGTCGCTCCTCGAGGTCGCAGGGGAGGGCTTCGGGCTGATCCGAGTGCTGGAGCTCGCGGGGAAGTCCGACTCGGCCCTGGCCGCCGGACGCTACGCGGAGGCCATCGGGTATCTGGAGGAGCTCGAGGCGATCGGTGGCCGGATGGACACAGACCTGGGCAAGGAGATCGAGGTCCTGATGCCTCTGACCCGGGCCGGGATCTACGCGAGCATGGCCATGGCCGAGGAGACCCAGGCCGCGCTGGCGGACTTCCGCAAGGCGGCGGGCAAGGGCATCACCAACGAACAACGGTCCGAAGCCCTGCGAATCCAGGCCGTCCTGGCAGCCAACCGGGGCAACCTCAGGACCGCCCGGAGCTTCCTGTTGCGGGCGAGACGCGTCCTGCCCGAGGATGCCTCCGATCTGTCCGGGCTGTCCCTCGTCTACCTGCAGATGATGGTCCTGCTCAACCTGGGGGAGTACGACAAGGGGGTCGCGGTCTACGAGGCCTACGAGCTTCCCAAGGGGCTGGGGGCCAAGGGCGAGGCCCACATCTCGATCATCGGCGCGGCGCTGCTGGCCCCCGTCGGGCGGACGGACGAGGCGGTCGCGCTGCTCCAGGAGCAGCTCAAGACCCTGGAGCGAAGGAAGTGGTGGGTGGCGGCGTCGGAGGCCCACTGGATGCTGGGCACGATCTACATGAATCAGGGCAGCCACGAATTGGCGGCCGAGCACCTCCAATCCGCCGTGCGGGCGGCCTCCAAGGGGGACAGCCCGCTGTCCTCGACCATGGCCTTCATCTCCGAGGTCAAGCTGCTGTGGGATCAGCAGCGCCTCGACGAGGCTCTCGAGCGCATCGACGCGTGGATCGTGGAGCAGCGGAGATGGGGCAAGCTGGAGCGCTCCTACCGGGTGGACGCCGACTCCTATCGCGCCATGATCCTGGTGGAGCTGGGTCGCTGGCGGGAGGTCGTCGACGTGGTCGAGACCTTCAAGGCCAACCCGGACTGGAACCCCCGGGGCGAGGCCTACACCTCCCTGCTCTCGGCCGGGGTGAGGGCGGCCATCGAGCTGGGAGACGTGGAGCGGGCTGCCCTGTGGGGCGAGGAGCTGCAGCGGCGCATCGCCACGATTCGTCCCTGGGCAGAGCACGGTGTGCGCTGTTACACCAACCTCGGGCGCGCCGCCGAGCTGGCGGGTCGCCAGGCCGAGGCCGAGACCTGGTACGGACTCGCCCTCGACGAGGCGGACGCGGCCCGGGCCTCTGCGCTGGGATCCCACGAGGAGCGCGCCCGGGTCTCCGGTCGCTACAGCCATGTCGTGGACCGCCTCGTCGCCCTGCAGATGGAGCGGGGGGCCCGCCTGGAGGCCCTGGCCACCATGGAGCGGGGAAGGGCCCGGTCCGTCGCCGACATGATGCGCGGCGACGAGAAACCCGAGGTCCAGCTGGATGGGGAGGGTCGTCGGGAGCTGCGGCAACTCAACGGTGAGATCGAGGGGATCCACGAGGCCATCGAGCGACTCACCATGGTGGACGCCCAGGTCCAGAGCGCCCGGGGTGTCTCCCTGGCACCGGGCGGGTCCGGGACCGGTGCGGCCGATCCCGGGATCCAGACGGAGCTGGACGACCTGGCCGAAGACCTGGAGCGAAAGGTCCAGGAGCGGGACGAACTGCTCGCGCAGGCGCGTCAGCAGACGGTGGGCGTGGGGGAGGACGCGTTGACCGCCCAGCCCCTCGGCGCCCTGGAGCTGGCGGCTCTGCCCGGGGAGGGTGAACGCCTCGTCACCTGGCACGTGGCACCCGAGGGGGTGTGGGTGGTGGCGTGGGACCGCTGGTCCTCCTCTGGCGCCCGCCTCGACGCCAGCGCGGAGGACGTGGCCTCCCAGGTGGCCCACGTGCGGCGGCTCCTGGATCCTCGCTCCCCCGGAACCCCCGACGAGGCGCGGTCGGCCCTGGAATCGAGCTGGGAGATGTTGCTGGCACCGGTCGAGGGCGAGCTGGCCGGGGCGAGCAGCCTGGTCTTTCTGCCCCACGGCGCGCTCCACGGAATGCCGTTCCCGGCGCTTGTCGATCGGGAGGGCCGCTGGCTGGGGGCCGAGATCCCGGTGTCGCGCGCCCCCACGGCGACCATCCTGAGCCTGCTCCGCGAGTGGACGGAAGAAGGATGGTCGATGACGCCCGCTCTGCTGGTGGGCAATCCCACGGGCGACCTGGAGGCCTCGGAGAGGGAGGCCTGCTCCGTGGGCGAACTGCTGTCCGGGTCCGCCGGATCCGGCGCCGTCGAACTCCTGCTCGGGGAGCAGGCGACCGAGAGTGCGGTGGTCGCGGGAGTACGGGACAAGCAGACCCTCCTGCTGTCGACCCATGGCGTGTTCTGGCCCGGCGCGCCAAGGGAGTCCCACCTGCGGCTCGCCTCGTCGGCCTCTGCCGACGGGCGCTGGACGGTGGGGGAGATCGTGGGACAAGAGCTCCCCGCTGAGCTCGTGGTCCTCTCCGGCTGCTCCACCGGCCGCGCAGGGGACATGACCGCCGGTGCGGGGGCGAGTACCCACGCGGGCAGCGCGGGCGACGACGTCCTGGGCGTTGCCGTGGCCTTCCAGGTGGCAGGCGCGAGGCGGGTGGTGGCGACCCTGTGGGACGTGGCGGACAGCTCCTCCGGGCTCTTCGTCGAGGAGCTGTTCCGCCGGATGGCCGACGGGGTGCCCGTGCCCGAGGCCCTGCGCCAGACCCGGGTCACGTTGCTCGAGGGCGCGTACCCCGTGGGCCGCGGCGCCGACACCACGCACCCCGCGTTCTGGGCCCCCTTCGTGTTCATCGGATCGGGACGGTGACAGGGGCGCCTGGCGCCCGGCTACGTCGGTGGGCCGCCCTGGCCCCGAATCCGCGGGTGCGCGGGTTCCACGTGATCCCCGTCACTCTCCTGGTCTCGCTCCTGGGCTTCGCCCCCGCCCTGTCGCGCATCGATCGGCCCCTCGGTGACCTGGTGCTCGCTGCCCTGCCCCGGGGGCACGAGCGAGCCGAGATCGTCGTGGTGGATCTGGAGCACTGGTCCGTGGACTCGATCCCGCAACGGGCCGCCTCGAGGCGCCAGATCGCGGCCTTGATCGACCTGCTCGCTGCCGACGAGAGACGTGCCCTCGGGCTGGACATCCTGCTCGTGGACCCGACCTCGGAGGAGGCGGACGCCCTCCTCGAGGCCTCTCTGACCGCCCATCCGCGGGTGATCGTCGGCGCCTCCCTGGACACGGCCGGTGCAGGGGACGATTCCGGGACACCCGGGGAGCGGTTCGCCACGGACAATCCCCGGGGCTGGATCCACGTGGTCCGAGGGCCCGGCGGACGGGTCGACCGCTACGGGCTCGCCGGGCGGGTGCCAGAGTCCCTCGCTGGACGTCTGGCCCGCCAGCGGGATCCGACGGTACACGTCCCGTCGCGGCCTGCCCGCGTCCACGTGTCCAGCGCGGTCGGGGACCTGCAGACCCGGTGGGCGGTGGTCTCCGCCTCCGAACTCCTGGCCAGCCCGTCGGCAGTGGATGCCTTTCCGGCCCCCGCGGTCGTCCTGGTGGGGCTGGCGGGCGACGCCGGGATCGCGCTGGACGGCCACCGGCTCCCGGGGGCGCAGGGGCAAACGCCTGTACCCGGAGTGCTCCTCCACGCCCTGATGGTGGAGGAGATCCTCACCGGCCGGGTGGTGGTGGACGGAGGCTGGGCCCATCGGGCCGCTGCTCTGTTCCTGTTCCTGTCCGCGCTCACGCTCGTTGGACATGTCGTGAGCTGGATCCGGTCGAGGATGGGACGTCCAGGGCGGTTGCCGCCCGTGGTCGGGACCCTCGCTGTGGCGGGGGCGGTCCCGCTGGCGCTCCCGTTCGCGGTCGTGTTCGCCGGTCTGTCCGACGCGGCGGTCCCGGTCACCACGTTGATGCTCGCGGGTCCACTGTTGCTGCTGTACGCGCGAACCTCGGCCGCGATCCACCGCCGACTCGGATATCGGCGAGCGCTCCACGCCGGCGCGCAGCGGCTACCCACCGCCGTGGCCCGATCGGTGCGCACCGCGCACCTGGACGAGAACCCACAGACCCGCCTGGCGTCGTTGCTCGACGCGTACGAGGACCTGATGTACACGCTGGTGGTCCTGCTACTGGCCACCCGCGAGTACCCCCGCCGTCCGTCGCGGGTCGCCCGGGACCTGTGGCATCGCCAGCACACCCTCCCCACCATCCTGGCGACCTTCGTGACCCTCGAGCCGGAGCTCGGCGAGCGGATCGGATCACTCAGTCGCTGCGAGGGGGATCCGCAAGGGCAACGTCTGCTGGCGTCGGTCGCGGGCGCGGGGGCGGCGGACAGCAACGGCTTCGTGGCCCTGCGCAACACCCTGGCCCACGACACGACAGCCCTGTGGCTGACCGAGGACAGGGCGTCCGCCCTGGGGGCGATTCTCCGTCGGCAGCTGCTGTCGATCCTGGAGCTGGACGGGGTCGGTGCCCTGCTGCGGGAGACCTCCCTGGACGAGAACCCGCCTTCGTCCCGGGACGCCGAGATGCCACGGCCGGTCCGATTCGGAGGCGCCAGCGCCGACGGTCGGTCCGAGCACGCGGGCCCGTGGCTGGTCTGGATCGCGCCGGACGGGCGTGGCGAACCGCGGCTGTTCCGCTACCGGGGCCTCGCGAAGCCAAAGGACTGGGTGGTCGGAGATCGCGGACGTCTGCCCACCGCGTGTTTCACACCCTTCGGCGCCGCACCGGGGGGGGAGCGATCCGAGCTGCTCCTGCCCATGTCTCGCATCTCGGAGATGGCCCCCTCCTGGCTCCGGATCGACTACGATGGCGAGGCGTGAGCCGTCGATGAACCTCCTGAACCTCCACCGCCTGCTCCTCGGATCGATCCTGCTGATCGGTGGCTCGTGGACGTCGCCAGCCATCGCGGAGACCACCGTCGCCCGGGTCGATGGGGAGGTCAGCGGAGCGGAGGGGAGGCGACTGGAAGCCTTCATGCCCCTGTCCGCCGGCGAGGAGCTCACCCTGGGGGAGGGCGCCCTGGTGGTGTTGTTCCACGACGGCCGCCAGCTCACCCTGGTCGGCCCTGCCACCGGACCGTTCGAGGATCTCGCGGCGCAGTCCGTCACCCGGGCCCAGCAGGACGGGGGCGGCGGCGACCTGCTGCGCGCCGCCTTCCGGGCCCTGTCCGACTGGATGTTCACCGACGATGGCACGGTCGCCATCGCGGGGATTCGCGGCGGCGACCCGTCGGTCCCGATGTTCATCGATCCGCCCTCCGGCGCGCTGGCGCCTCGCCTCCTCGCGGATCCCTTCGACGTCCGCGTCGACGGGTCGGCGCTGCGCCGCGCCAAGCTGCGACTGGTGGCCCGCGACGGCGAGGACGTGGCGGCTTCGTGGACGGTGCGCGTCGCCGACGGACGGGTCCGTGTGCCTCGGGCGGCGCTGGCTGCCGAGCGGATCGAGGTCCGCAGCGTCGAGGGGGAGGGCGACGCGCTCCTCGCGGTCTGGACGACCCTCACCGCCGAAGAGGGACAGCGCCTCGAGTCTGCGCTCGAGGAGGCGGACGCGTACGCCGACGGCGGGTACGAGGCGGAGCTGCTGCGCGCGGCCCTGTTCGCGGAGACCGGCTGCTACCACCAGGCCAACGAGGCCCTCCAGAGCGCCCTCGCCCTGGGCGTGGGTCGCCCCGAGATCGAGCGAGCGACCCTCCAGCCCTGGAGTCCACTCTCCCTCCAGCTCGGCGCCCAGTGGCGTCCGGCTGGGGACTCTGCGCGCTGGCTCCCCCTCGCCAGAGGTTCCGCCGTACCCAGCGGAGCGCGGCTCTCGTTCACGCCCCGGACCAATCACGACGCGCGGATCCTCCTGCTGGGCAAGGACCCTGGTGGTGCGTGGATGCGACTGCTCTCGGGGCGGCTGGATCGCTACGGCATCGCCGCCGACGGTCCCGGCAGCCGGAGGCAGTTGACGTCCGTGGACCTCGACCTGGACCAGGTCACCGGCGCCGAGAGTCTGGTCTTCGTGGTCTCCCACATGGAGCTCGAGATGTCTCGCGAAGACGTCCTCCACGCCGACGACGTCGACCGTCTGACCGAAGGATGCGACGGCTGGTACCGACCGGATGGCCGTCACCAGGGGCAGGGGTACGGCCAGGCCTGCATCCGGATCGACTTCGACCACATACCCTGACGCCCCCCAGGCGCGGTCCAGGCCTACGACACGAACAGCTTGTTCGTGGCGAAGTTGGGGTCACAGGTCAGGTTCACGCCCAGGTCCCGCAGGGCCTTCTCGTCGCCCGGGGTCGGGAGATGGGTCAGGTGCACCTCGCAACCTCCGAGTTCGCTGAGCTTCTCCATGGCCTGTGCGGCGATGGGATTGCTGGTGGTGGAGGTGGCCAGCGCCAGCAGGGTCTCGCCCAGATTGAGGCTGAGGGAGTCCCGCCCGAGAACGTCCTTGCGAAGATTGCCGATGGCGTCGATCACCGCCGGGCTGAGCAGGTCCAGGTGCGACGGAATCCCGGCGAGCACCTTGGTCGCGTTGAGGATGAGTGCCGAGGCCGCGTGCATCAGCGGGGAGTTCTTCCCGGTGACGATCCCCCCGTCGGAGAGCTCGATGGCTGCCCCGCTGTAGACCGCCTTGTGACCCTTGTCGGTGCTGTTCCTCGCCTCCAGGGCGGCCTCCCGGGCCGGGGTGACGGCCGGGCGGTGGTCGGGCTTGAGCTCGAACTCCTCCATGAGGACCTCGAGTCGCCGGACGGTCTCGGGATCCTCCTGCCCCAGGGCGGCGTCACAGGCGTACCGGAAGTAGCGACGCAGGATCTCCTGCTTGCCCGCCTCGCGAGCCGAGTCGTCGTCGACGACTGCGAACCCCGCCCGATTGACACCCATGTCCGTGGGGGAGCGGTAGATGCTGTCCCCGGTGATCCTGTCGAGGATGCGCTTGAGCAGCGGGAAGGCCGCCACGTCGCGGTTGTAGTTCACCGCCGTGTCCCCGTAGGCCTCCAGGTGGTAGGAGTCGATCATGTTCACGTCACCCAGGTCGGCGGTTGCGGCCTCGTAGGCGGCGTTGACCGGATGGCGGAGGGGGAGATTCCAGATCGGGAAGGTCTCGAACTTCGCGTAGCCCGCCCGCGTCCCACGCTGGTGCTCGTGATATACCTGCGACAGGCAGGTCCCCATCTTGCCGCTGTTGGGTCCCGGAGCATTCACCACGACCAGCGGCCGCTCGGTCTGGATGTACGGATTGGCGCCGTAGCCCCGTTCGCTGACCACCCGCTCCACGTCGGTCGGGTAGCCCGGGATGGGGCGGTGCAGGTAGACCGGGACGTCGCGCGTCTCGAGCTTCTTGTGAAACGCCAGGGCTGCCGGTTGGTCCTCGAATCGTGTGATGACCACGGCGCGGATGCGCAAACCCCACTCCCGCAGGTCGTCGATGAGCTTGAACGTGTCCGAATCGTAGGTGATCCCGAAGTCCGCTCGAACCTTGTTCCGCTCGATGTCCCCCGCGTAGATGCACAGGATGATCTCCGCCTGATCCGAGAGCTGCTGGAGCAGGCGCATCTTCACATTGGGATCGAACCCGGGGAGCACGCGCGACGCGTGGTAGTCGAACACCAGCTTCCCGCCGAACTCGAGGTACAGCTTGTTGTCGCACTGATCGATCCGCTCGCGGATGGCAGCGGTCTGCTCGGCCAGGTACTTGTCGGTATCGAACGCAATGGTCTGGGGGGTGCCTCGCACGGTCGTTCCTTCCCGGGGGGGTGCGGTGGGTTGGACGCGCACACTCTACGGGGGCGGTGCGCACGGTTTCAAGTGAGGTACCCTGGTGGGTGGCCCACGATCCTGGAGAGGCTCCATGAACCACGGCGATGTCGGCGGAGACGGCCTGCGATTCGAGGCGAGCGGTAGCTACCTCCTTCAGCGCAGCATCGGCAGGGGAGGCATGGGTGAAGTCTGGCTCGCCCGCCGGATCACGCTCGGTGGACACGTGCAGCAGGTCGCGATCAAGATCCCCCTGGAGGCCGATGCGGCGGGGGATGTGCACCCCGAGGCGTTGCGGATGGCCCACCTGAACCACGACAACATCGTGCCCTTCGTGGATTCCGGACGCCTTCCGGACGGCCGCCCCTTCGTCGCCATGGCCTACGTGGAAGGTCTGGACCTGGACGGCCTCAGGATGCTCGCCGGCATGGGTCGCGACGCGACCTACGCCCAGCGCGTGACCCGACGGATCCCCGACGCCATCGCGGGTTTCGTGCTCTTCATGGTGCTGCGCGCCCTCGACTACGCCCACAGCTACGACTTCGGCGATGGGGTGAGGGGTCTGGTGCACCGGGACATCTCGCCGGGGAACGTGCTGATCCACGAGGGCCAGGGTGCGGTGAAGTTGACGGACTTCGGAGCCTCGGTTCCGCTCGCGGGCGCGGGGGGGGATGCGACGTTCTCGGGAAAGGTCCCCTATCTGGCGCCCGAGGTGCTCGCCGGGGAGCCGGCGGACGAACGGTCCGACCTGTACTCGCTGGGGGTCGTGGGCTACGAGCTGCTCACCGGATTTCACCCCCACCTGCACCCGGTCCACCTGCGCACGGCGGTAGGCGCCGTGACCCAGGCACTCGAAGCCATGGAACGCCCCCTCCTGCGACCCGACCAGGTGGTCGAGGGCGTGGACCATCGGCTGTCCACGATCGTGGCCGAGATGCTCGCATCCGATCCGGGCGATCGTCCGGCGAGCGCGGACGTGGCGCTCCGGAAGATCGGCGAGGCGCTCTACGACCGCGGGGTCGGCCCCACCACCACCAGCCTGGCGACCTGGTTGCGACTGCTCCGCACGGGGGACCTCGACGCCGGAGCGGCGGACCGGGATCACCTCCCGTTCCTGCGGGGCCCGGACGGCGAGCTCGACATCCTCCCGCGATGGACTCCCACGGACGCGACGCGGCGGGCCCTCGAACGAGCCCTCACTCCCGGAAGAGCCGATGACTCCCGACCGCGGGAGGTGGACGATGTCTGATACCGCGATTTCCTTCGGTCGCTACCGTCTCGTCGAGATCATCGGAGAGGGGGGGAACGGACGGGTGTTCCGCGCCTATCGGTCCGGCCCCATGGGCTTCCGGGCCGAGGTCGCCATCAAGCAGCTCCGTCCGCAGCTCTCCAACGACACCGCGGTCGTCCGGGCTCTGATCAACGAGGCACGGGCGGGCGGGCGCCTTCAACACCCGAACCTGGTCCGCATCGAGGAGTTCGACCAGGTCGATGGGCAGTACTACCTCGCCCTGGAATACGTGAAAGGTCCCACCCTGTCCCGGGTGGTCGACCGGATGAGCGCCAGCCGGGTGATCCCCGATCGGATCGTGGCGGAGATCGCCGAGCAGATCTGTGCGGGACTGGCGTACGCCCACGACGCCGTCGACCAGGACGGGGAGCCGCTGGCGCTGGTCCACCGGGATCTGAAGCCGGCCAACGTCCTGGTGGGGGAGGGCGGGATCGTCAAGATCACCGACTTCGGCATCGCCAAGGCGACCAACAATCTGTTCCAGACCACGGCCACCGACATCACCAAGGGCACGCCGTCCTACATGAGCCCGGAACAGGTGCGCGGCGAGGCCCTCGATCAGCGTTCGGACATCTTCGCGCTCGGCGCGATCCTCGGCGAGATGGCGACGGGGAGGCGAGTCTTCCGGCATCGGAAATCGACCGAGGTGATGCGACTCGTCCTCAGAGGTGTGTCGGAGAGTTTCATGAAACAGCTGGACGAGCGGTGCCCTCCGCTGGTCCCCATCGTCCGCAAGGCGTTGTCGAGGGATCCTGCGGTGCGCTACCGTGCGGCCTCCCAGATGGGTGCGGACCTGCGGGCGGTTCGGCTATCGAGCCCCCACGCGCCGCCGCTGGCCCGCTGGCTGGACGCGTGGATGGAGAGCCCGCGGTCCGTCCGGGAGATGCCGCGCTACACACCGCCGAATCTGGCCGAACTGGGCCTCGGGGGACCGCCCCCCAGCACACCGTCGGGTCGGGAGAATCCGCCGGCTTCCGTGACCCAGCTGCGGATCGAGACGCTTCCCGAAGCCAACATCCTGGTGCTGGATTCACCGGAGGCCGAGAGGGCCGATGGGGCTCCCGGATTTCGCGCGGAGATGATCACCATCGACGCCGGCGATCTGTGGATGGGCAGCCCCGACGGAGAGATCGGGCGGTATGCCGACGAGGCGATGCACTGGGTGCGTGTCACCCGTCCCTGTCTCCTCGGGGTCACCGCGGTCACGCAGGCCCAGTGGAGCCAGGTGATGGGCTCCAACCCGAGCCGGATCCTGAATCCCGATCAGCCCGTCGACATGGTCAGCTGGTACGACGCCCTGGCGTTTTGCAACCGCGCGTCGGAGCTGGCCGGGCTGTCCCCCGCGTACCGGCTGGCTGGGCTCGACGCCTCCTGGGATCGGGAGGCCGACGGGTTTCGGCTACCCACCGAGGCGGAATGGGAGCTGGCTGCGCGGGCGGGGGAGACGACACGCTACGCCGGGTCGGATCGGCTCGACGAGGTAGCCTGGTACTGGCACACGGCGGGGGGGAATTCGAGGGCGGTGGCCTCGCTCCAACCCAATGCCCACGGGCTCCACGACATGTCCGGCAACGTCTGGGAGTGGGTCTGGGACCGCCACCGTCCGTATGCGGCGAGTTCGGCGGAAGCCGGCCCGGATCCGGGCGGTCGGAGGGTTGCGCGTGGCGGTTCGTGGTTCAGTCTCGAACGCGACCTGCGCGTCGCCTGCCGTCGCGGTGGCGGTACGCCCGGGGAGCGGAGTCCCTTCCGGGGATTTCGGATCGCACGCAACGGATCCTGATTCGAATCGACCCCTACACCCGGTCGAAGGTCACTCGAACGCGCTCATGCAACTGTGCACGAGGTAGAGGAGGAACGAGGCGAGCATCGCGAAGAGCAGGATCTTGGTCATCGATCGCATCCGGACCGAACCGCCGCCCGCCAGCGTGTCGCTCAGGGTCTCCAGGAGCGCACCCCGCCCTTCGGCGGGTTCCACCCCCGGCTTGCGTGCGCTGAATGCGGTCCCCGGCGGAGGGGCTGCCGGCCTGGGCGCGACGGGTTCCGCTGCCGCGTCGGGCGTCTCCCGAGGGGGCGGTGAAGGGGGCGGTGGGGCGTCCTCCTCCTCGGGGCCGGCGGCGGGTTGGACGCCGTCTGGGGCCTCGTCCTCGCCGTCGTCGTCGGGTGGCGGGATCGGTGGGGGAGGGGAAGTGTCCCGCGGCGGCGACGAGGCGCGATCCGCCGCGTCGATCTCCTCCAGCAGGAAGTCGGTCAGGGCACTCGCGGGATCCCGGGATCGATCGAAGGTGATCCCCAGACCATACCCCTCCGAATCCACGCCCCAGGCGATGCGGGTGATGGTGGCGTCCGCCGTGGCCTCCAGGAGCCGACCATCCCCGGGTACGGGAAACGAGAGGCGGATGGGAGTGCCCTGGGGCAGCGGCGCCTCCGACGCCAGGAGGAAGGCTCCGGCCGCGCTCACGTCGGTCATGAAACCGCTACGGTCCAGCGGCCGGTTCTCGCCCCACCGCACCGGGAAGCCGACTCGGAACCGAGGGGCAGCCCTCCGGTCCTCGCCCTCGGCGCCTTCCTCCGTGGAGGGGGGCAGGTCTGGGGGGCGGCTGAGGACCCGTTCCAGCGCCGCCTGTCCCTGGAAGACCTCCTCGACTTCTATCCGCACGTCGGAGGTGCCCTCGTCGGGGGCGGTCGCGGGGTCTGCGACCCGGCCCTTACCGGCGAACACCTCGTTGTGGAGGGAATCGGGGATCTGCCCCTCGAAGCGCACCTCGGCGCCCGCCGCGGGTGGGGACTCCATGTCGAGTACGAGAGCGGACACAGACAGCTCCCGCACGAAGGCGTCGGCGTCGCCGTCCTCCCAGGTCAGATGGAGTAGCAGTCGGACCCTGCGCAGGGCAGGGCCCGGGGGAATCCCCTCGGCTCCAGACTTCGACACATCCTCCTCCCGCGGTGATGCACACCACGCCCCACTGGGATCCTATCTCCCTTCGCAGTGGAAGCCAACGGATACCCCCCTGGGAATCGGCCGCTCGGCGATAGCGGCGGGTGCCCGGGCGAGTCAGGGTGTGGGATCGGCAAACACCTCGGCGAGCCCGGTGCAGATCACCTCCACCGGCGGCGACTCGGCGCCCGCCACACCCGTGAGCTCGACCTCCTCGAAGCCGAGCTGGCCCAGGGCGCCGAGGGTGGCCAGGGTGGCGGCGAGGGGTACGCCGTCCTCGGCGATCACCAGTGCTGGAACGCCGACGTCGATCCCCCGGCCCGCGAGTCGCTCATCGAGGGTCTCCAACAGGGGATCGTGGCCCAGATCGGAGAGCGTCTCGATCACGATCGCGTCGCTCTCTCCCTGCATCAGGCAGCGATCGAGGGTGAGGTGTTCCACGTGGGGGGATCGGCCGTACACCGCCGTCAGCCGCGCCAGCTTCATGGTCTCGCCGCTCCACACCTGGTAGACCCAGGGACCGTACCGCAGGTCCGGCGACTCGAGGGCCGCGTCGAACGCCGTGCCCCGTGCGGCCAACCGCTCGGCGTCGGCGAACGTCGTCCCCGGCGGAAGCATCGGGGAGCGATCCGTCGATCCCGCAACGATCCGCAGGACGGGTCCACGGACCTGGAGGACCAACACCAGATGCGTCGTGTCGGAGAAGCCGGCGGTGGCTCGGAGCCGTTCGGGCCCCTGGGAGGCTTCGGGGAAACGGACGCGTACAGCGTCCCGGCGGACCCCATCGGCGTACGCGTACCGGAACTCGGTGTAGTGCGGGACGAGGGTCCAGGCCATGTCGAACAGGTCCCGCGTCGGGCCGTCCGCGATCGCCGGATCCACGAGGATCGTGGCGCGCCCCTGGAACCGCCAGCTGTCCGAGGGACGGGCTCGCCGACGTTCCCGGGACGGCCCTGCGCCGAACCCGATGAAAGTCTCCGTCGGCTCCAGCTCTCCGAGCGCCGGTTGCCCGTCCACGCACTTGCGCGGGCCGATGACCGACATGTGGTCGCCCCGACCGCGCCGCGCGTCGACGAAGGCCTCCCACTGCGCGGTGTCGTCGCACTGGACGAAATAGTTGCAGGCGTACACCGACTCCCTCAGCACCTCGTCGGTGAGGGGGGCCTGGGTGAACGTGCACCCGGCGCCTTCGGCCCCGAGACAGAACCGAGTGCCGTAGCGATGCTCGATCTCGTCGGCGAGCCAGAACCGGGCCCCGAGACACTCGCACCCGGCCTCCTCCCAGCCCTCGGACGAGGCCCGGTAGGCCTCTGCGACGTCCCAGTTCGGCGTACCGTGGTGCTCCGCGAGCAGCAACAGGGGATCGGCGGTCGGCACCCCCAGAAGGGCCATACGGTCGGCGATCGCCGTCCGCGCGCCGTTGGGATCCCGGCTCCCGTAGTCGCTGGATTGCAGCTCGGTCCACACGGCATCGCAGAGGCACGCGGCTGGTTCTCCCTCCGAGCAGGCCTCGGCCGCGGGCACCACGCGATCCCCGGCTTCGTGGGTCGCCCAGTAGCCGATCCCGGTGCCGATGGCGCCCGCGACCGCGAGGGCGAGGAACGCCAGCAGGACGGGCAAGCGGCGCCGGGAACCGCCCGGGGCCACCTCCTCGGCGCCTCGTGAGGCCCCGTCGGGCTGGGTCCGGCGCACCGCCGGGTCCTCGTCGGCACCGCTGTCCAGTGCGGAGAGTCCGGGGACAGTCGCCCTGACGCGCCGCGGACCGGCAAGCTCCGAAGGTGTGGTCGGATCCAGGGACAACTCGTCGAGGCCCGCCGAATCCTCGTCGGGGAGGGTCTCCCGGGGACCGTCACTTCCCCTGCCGAGCTTCCCACCCGGCCGCGCTGGGGGGGGCTCGGGGGGGACCAGGCGTGCCCCCAGCTCGGCGAGGGATTCGCCCGGAGGACCGGTCGCGAGCAAGGCCTCCAGCTCCTGTTGCAGCGCGCCTGCGTCCGCGTACCGCGAGTCCGGGTCCAGCCGCAGGCAGCGGACCAGCACGTCACCCAGTCCAGGCAGCGCGGCGTCTGCACCCGAGGCGATCGCGCCGTCTTCCAGGTAGGATTCGACCCGCCCCACCTCCTCCATGGCCGCGAGTGCGGAGCCGCCCACGAAGAGGCGGGTCCCGGTCAGGCACTCGTAGAGCATCGTTCCCAGCGCGAACAGGTCGGAGCGGTGGTCCAGCGGCCGTCCCTGGGCCTGTTCGGGTGACATGTACGACGGCGTCCCCCGTGTCTGCCCCACCATGGTCGGTGGGCCCGTCCGGATCGTGGCCTTGGCGATGCCGAAGTCCATCACCTTGGTCACGCCGCTGCGGTCCACCATCACGTTGGCGGGTTTGAGGTCCCGGTGGACCAGGTCGACGGGCTCGCCGTCGTCGGTCAGCTGGTGGGCGTGCTCGAGACCGCGGCAGACCTGGATGCCCAGCTCGAGCACGGCCCGAACGGGCAGCCGGCCCAGGGCGTGTAGCCAGTGGGCCAGGGTCGTCCCGTCGACCCGCTCCATCGCGATCCAGGGCTGCTCGTCGATCTCGCCGAAGTCGTAGGTCTCGACCACGTTGGGGTGGTGTAGCAACCCTCCCAGGCGTGCCTCGTTGATCAAAGCGTCGCGGAAGGTCTGCTGGCCCTCGGCGACCGTCGCCCGGACCACCTTGAGCGCGACTTTTTTGCGGAAGCCGCGCTCGGACCGCATCTGCGCCAGGAACACGCGGGCCATGTTCCCGTGCCCCAGGACGCGCAGGAGGGTGAAGCGGCCGAACTCGACCGGGAGATCGGCGTCGGTCAGCTGCTCCGGGCGGATGGGACGGTCCATGATGACTGGACGCCACTTTGCCCCCGCGTACGGCGGATTTGCAAGGGAGGGAGCAACGTCTGCGAGGACTGCGCTATGGTTGGGTCGTCCGGGATCCACCGCAGAGCGGTGGAGTCACCGTGTGGGGAGGGTCGCATGAGATCCCTGGGTTGCATGTTCGTCGTCGCCGTGGTGCTGGGTTGCAGCGGCCCGGCGTGGACGGCCGAGTACACCATCCGCTACTCGCCCGAGGGCCAGCTGCTGGAGCCGCTGCCGCAGCTGAAACGCAAGGACGGCGTGGTGTTCCGGATCGTGGGTGCCGAGGCCTACGGCGCCAGCGGAGGCAGGGTGTACAGCCTGCGGTACCGCTGCGGGGGCGACGAATCCCCCTGGACCGAGGTGCCCTTCGAGGCCGCGGGCCCCGACGGTGTGGAGGCGGGCACGGCAGACGCCTGCGTGGGTTCCCGCTGGCTCAGCTGGGAGATCCTGACCAGCACCCGCGACGAGCGGGAGATCCAGCGCGTCCTCCACCCCACGGTGGAGGCGTTTCTCACCATCGGAACCCTGGCGGACCGTGCCCTGGAGACGGGGGTCTTCGCCCTGTCCGAGGGGAGCTGGGTGCAACTGAGCACGGCTCTCCAGCACGCCAACGAATACGGCGCGAACCTGCAGCTGGAAGGGGTGTATTCCACCGAGGTCCAGCTGGCGGTTCGACGGATCGTCGCGCCGGTGGGCTTCGGCGCCTCCTCGATCGAGGCGCCGCCCGCGGATCGGGCGACCTGGCAGAGTCTGCAGCAGGGTGCCTACGATGCGTTCCGGCCCTACCGGGAGTTCGAGGCCCGGCGGGAGTCCGAGGTAGCGGCCCTGGAGGGGAGCGTCGCAGCCCTCGAGAGGGAGCGCGAGGTGGCGGCCGCGGAGCTGGCGCTCCTCGAGTTCGGGATCGCCGACACGGTCGATCCCCAGGCGCTCCCCGCGCTATTCGCGCAGAAACACGGGATCGAGGATCGCCTCGCCGAGCAGGAGGCGGAGATCGATGAGCTGAACGAGAGCCTCGCGAGCTGGCAGTCCTCTCCACCCCGCGCGGCCTACCCGCTGGAGTGGCGGGCCGCGGGTTCGCTTCCCATGGGCTGGCGCGAGCGGGTGATCTCCATCGACCCGGAGACGCACCGATTCCAGCAGAACAGCGTGGCCATCGACGATCACGACCGGGCCTGGCTGGCGGTGGCGAACGTCACCGAACACTGGACGCTGAGCAAGGTCGAGGAGGAGGCCGCGACCGACGGCGGCCCGAGCACCGACGTGCTGCTGATGACCTCCCGCGGCGGGGGGGAGGCGACCCTCCCCGACATCTCCCTCAAGGACGCCGAACCGGCGCATCGGGTCGTGATCCAGGAGCTGGGCCGGCGCCGGGGACACCACCAGGTCACGTTCACGGTCCAGCCGGCGAGCGGCGGGGAAGGCGTCTCGGGCAGCTACTACGTGCGCAGGACCCACCACGTCTCCCTCAAACAGGGCGCGGCCCTGAGCTTCGTGCCCAATCGATCGCTGGAGTTCGTCGAGGACGAGGATGGGCAGACGCTCTTCGAGGGGGGGGTGCCGGTCACGGTGGCCAACCGCGCGGACTACGAGCCCGAACCCCTGATCGGCCTCGCGTTCTACCTGCATCCCCACGACCTGATGGACGACCTGCGCCGCCCGCCGTGGATGCGCGCGCTGCCCCATCTCTTCGTGGGCTGGGCACCCACGGACATCATGCGCGGGTACGTGGGTGTGGGCTTCGAGCCCTTCACCGGCTTCTCCATCGAGGCCGGCGCCGCCCTGGGCGCGAGCAAGGCCCTGCGGCCGCCGGTGGAGGGGTACGAGTGGACCATCGACGACGTGTTCAGCGTCGGCTGGTTCGTGGCCCTGTGCACCGACGTGACGGTCTTCGAGAAACTGTTCGGCAAGGTCAGCCAGCTTCAGTAGGGGAGGGACAGATGCGTTACCTCGAGACGACCTTGAGCGTTGGAATGACGTGCGCCGTCGTGGCCGTGGTCCTGGGGAGCGGCTGTCAGCCGTTCGAGGATCCCGTGGAGGCGGTGTGCACCCAGATCGACGTGGTCCCGGAATCCGCGGTGCTCCCCGCCACCGGCGCGGGCCAGACCTGGATCGACCTGGCGGTCTGCCACTGCCCCGATTCCGCCGAGGCCCAGCCCTGCCCCGACGAGGCCCTCATGCAGGGCCGCTACCTCCACCTCGCCACCGACCGCGGCACCCTGCAGGACGACACGATGTTCCTGCGCACCGGCCGGGCCGAGACCCTGCTGACCTCGTCGGACGTCCAGGAAGTGGCCACGGTGACCGCGTGGACCGGCGACGGCTGGTCCGGCTCGGCGGCGGTCCAGTTCTATGGCCCGCTGGGTCTGGGCGACGAAGCGGTCTCCTTCGAGGTCGGCGAGAGCCGCCAGGTGGAGGTCACCGGTGCGGTGTTTCCCCTGGCGGATCCGGTGGTGACCGGCGACGCTCCGCTGACGGCGACCTTCGACGGGGGTACCTCGCTGCTGTTGCTCTCGGCCCACGGGGACGTTGCGGAGGAGACCCTGGGGTCGGTGACCGTCGAGGACGCCCTGGGCCAGCTCGCCTCCGTTGCCGTCACGCTCCTCCCCGGACCGCTTGGCTCGAGCGACATCGACTTGAACGCGGAGAACGAGGAGCTGGAGGCGACCGGTCTGGACTACACCTGGATCACGGTCGCGGCCGCGGATCTGGTCGACGGCACCACCGTGACGCTCTCGGCAACCATGGGCACGTTGCATTCTTCCAGCTTGGTACTGCAAGACGGTACCGCGCAGACCCTGTTCTTCGCCGGCACCACGCCGGGCACCGCCCTGTTGCTGGCGTTCGTCGGCGATACTGTCAGCGACCCGGAGTACATCGACATCATCGCTGCGGAGGATCCCGCCGAGGACGAGTGACCTTGGGGGGGAAGACCGTTGGGGGAAATGCCCGTGACGTACCGACGAACCATCGCCGCCGTCGTCCGCGCGCGGGGGTGGGACGTGGGCGCCTTCTTCGTCTCCGTTACCGGCAGCGAACGCATGGCAAACGTGGGTCCGTTCCCGTTCCAGCTCACCGTGGTCTTGTATTGACATCGGCGTCGACCCGGGCGTCGCGGGTCGATGTAAGGAGGTATCCATGGGCCGAGCCATCGCGGCGGTCACCGTCCTGATCCTGATCTCGATGCCCTGCCTCGCGGCGGCCGACGGGGACAAGCACGCCCTGCTGGTGGGCGTGACGCGCTACCCGGATCTGGCGACCCGGTTCTGGCTCCGGGGCCCGGTCAACGACGTGGAGATGTTCGAGCGGATCCTCACCGGCGAGCGGTTCGGCTTTCCCGCCGCCAACGTCACCACCCTCGCCGGCTGGCCTGCGGCACCCGCGAAGAGGCCGATCCGGGAGAACATCGTGACGGCCTTCGAGGATCTGATCGCACGCGCGGGTGAGGGGGACCAGGTGGTCATCCTGCTGGCGGGGCACGGCACCCGCCAGCCGGCAAGCAGCGCGTCGGTAGCTGGCGAGAACGACGGGAAGGACGAGCTCTTCCTGCCCGCGGACGCGCGCGAGTGGGACGGACAGGAGGGGCGGGTCCCCAACGCGCTGGTGGACGACGAGATCGCGGGCTGGCTGTCGCGATTGCGGGAGAAGGGCGCCTACGTCTGGCTGATCGCCGATTCGTGTCACTCGGGCACCTTGATGCGCGGATCGCCCGCGGAGACCCCCCGGAGCATCGAGCCAGCCGATCTCGGGATCCCGGCCTCGGGGGGCTCCCGGGGAGGAGGCGACGAGACACCCGACGAGGCCCTGGTGTTCGACGGCCTGTCCGGCGATCCAGGCCTCGTGGCCACCTACGCCGCCCGCGCCGATCAGGAGACCCCCGAGTACGTGTTCGGCGGCAAGGTCTACGGCCTGTTCAGCCACCACCTGGCCTCGGTACTCGACACCACGACGACACCGATGACCTACCGGGAGCTCGTGGACCGGGTGATGGCCGCCTACCGTTCCGAGTGGCGACCCAGCCCGACCCCGGTCGTCGAGGGAGGGGGGGCGGATCGCGAGGTCCTGGGGCTGACCGTATGGCCGGCGCGACCGTCGATCCTGCTGCGGACCACCGACGCGACCGGCACGAGGGCGCTCACCGTGGACCGGGGCCGGATCCACGGGCTGACGGAGGGGTCCGTCCTCGCCGTGCACCCCCCCGCCGGCGCCGAGGATGCCGAGCAGGTCCTGGGCTACCTGCGGGTGGACCAGGTGTTCTCCTTGACCTCACACGTCGTGCCCGTGGCCTACGCCGACATGGACTCCCCGGACGTCTCCGTCCTCGGGGACGAGTGCCGCTGCCAGGTGGAGTACCGCGACTTCGGCGACCACCTCCTGCGTGTCGCGATCCAGGGGTCCGATCCGGGCGCGACGACCCGCGGGGGATCGCCCCCGGAGCCGGTCACCTACGCCGAAGGTGCGGCCCCACCCGCCCTCGAACGGGCCATGGAGCACGTCCTGCAGATCTCCGGTGAGCAGGGGGAGATCCTGGAGCGGGCTTCCGATCCGGCGCAGGCCGAGTGGTTCGTGCGCACCACCGGCGATCGGGTCTACCTCGTTCCCCGGGCGGGCTGGAGCGCCGGGACTTTCGAACGCACCCGGGGCGAGGGGGCCGCGGCGCCGAAGGGGTACCAGGTGGGCACCCTCGACGACCCGGACGCCCTCGGCGCCGCCTTGCACGACGCCCTGCAGCGGGTCGCCCGGGCCACGCGACTGCTGCGCCTGGGTGAGGATCCCTTCGCCCGGGCCAGGGACGACCGGTCGGGCATCGACGCTGTCCGCGTGGAGCTCCTCGAGCGGGGAGCGGACGGCCACTGGGTCGCCGCGGAGTACCGGGGCGACGGCGGCCGGAGCTACCGGGACGGCGACTCCATCGCCATCCGCTGGACGAACGACTCGCGGCAGACCGTGGACGTGAACGTGCTGTTCGTCGACGCCGATCTGGGGATCCAGTCATTCTTCCCCGGCCCGGGGGAGATCTGTCGCTTCGGACCCACCGAGGGCAAGACGATCCCGATCACGATCGACACCCGTTCCGAGAACGCGACGGTGGGCCCCGAGCAGCTCGTCTTCGTGGCCGTCAAGCCCTACTCCAACACCTCCACCCTCGACCTTGGTTACCTGGAGCAGCCCGCCCTGGAACGCTCGGGCGGATCCCGCGGAGGAGCCGACACCCCCCTCGAGCGCCTCCTCCGCTCGGCCATGGACGGCACGGGCGAGACCCGGGGCGAGAACAGTCGCGAGCTGAACAGCTACCGGGTGCGGATCTTCGCCTGGCAGACCCTGCGCTGACCCCGACCTCCCGCCGGACATCCACATCCCGCGTGCGTCTGGGGTAAGCTGCGCCCGGTGGACCGGCCCGCACCCGGGCGCGGCCGTCGATGGGAGGTAGTCGGACGTGATGTGGACCCGTTGGATCGCGACCCTCGCTCTGGCGATGGGTCTGCTCGGTTCGGTGCCCTCCGCGGTCGCCGGTGAGGATCTGCCCTCCGACCGCGAGCTGGGAAAGCTGCTCCAGCAACGGCTGGACAAGGACTTCCGCAAGGGGCTGCTCAGGGTCGTCCACGTCGAACGACGGGGCTCGGCCGCCCACCAGCTCGAGGGGGACGACCGCGAGCGGGCGCTGATGTTCTACGCAGCCGAGCTGCGCTTCGCCAAGGACCACGAGCTCTCGGGGTGGGATGCCCTCAACGCGGGATCGCTGATCTGGGTCCTCGGGGCCAACCCCGAGGGGATCCAGGGTGTGCGCGCGGAGGGCAACCGACGCGGCGACGTCCTGGTGGTCAGCGGCGTGGTCTCCTATGCAAGGGAGGACGGGGACTGGGTGGCCGTGGCCAACGAGGGCCGCATCCCGTCTGGCCCCTCGGCCGAGGAGATGGCCCCCCCGATCCCCGAGGACGAGCGGCAGCTCAGGAAGCTGGCCTCCCTGGGCGAGGAGCTCTCGTCCGCCGGCAACGACGCCGTCGCGGAGCGGCTCCGCCAGGGCATCGATCGGGTGATCGCGGACGTGGAGGCCGAGATGGCCGGCCAGGAGGGCCTGCTGCGCCTGGCGACCGGGGTCCCCACGGGTGAGTACCACGCCCTCGGCGAAGGGCTGGCGGCGCAGTTCAACGCCGAGTCGCCGCGCCTGCACCTGAGGCCGAGCCTGGGCAGTGCGGACAACCTGGCGCTGGTGCGAACGGGAGCCGTCGAGGCGGCCTTCGCCCAGAACGACGTGGCGTACGCGGCGGTGCGGGGCGAGGGCGCGTTCGCCGGCGAGGCGCCCATGGACGGCCTGCGGGCCCTGTGCTCGGTCTACCCCGAAGCGGTTCAGCTGGTGACCCGCGCGGACTCGGATATCCAGGGCGTGCCGGACCTGGCCGGTCGGGCCGTGGACGTGGGCCCGGAGAGCTCCGGCATCCGCTTCGACGCCGAGCAGGTCCTCCGGGCCGCCGGACTGTCGCTGGACGACCTGGGGGAGGTCCAGGGCAAGCCGGTCAAGGAGTCCCTGGACGCTCTGCTGGCGGGCCAGGTGGACGCGGCGTTCGTGACCGGCGTCTACCCCTTCCACGAGATCGCCGCCCATGCGGCCCGGAGCCCGCTGCGGATCGTCGCCCTGTCCGAGGCCGAGGTGGCCGCCCTGTGGGAGAACGCCCCCTTCATGCTCCCGCTCACCATCCCCGCTCGTACCTACCCGGGCCAGAAGGAGGCCGTCCGCACGGTGGGAGTGACCGCGCTGCTGGTGGCCCGCGAGGACCTCCCCGGCGAGGTGGTCAAAGAGCTCCTCGATGGACTGATCACCCACGGCGACGCCCTGTATCCCCACAGCGCCCAGGCCTACTTCATCTCCCTGGCCACGGCGGATCGCGGGCTGTCGATCCCCCTGCATCCCGCGGCCAAGGCCTACCTGAAGCAGGGGCGCTAGCCGCCCCCTCGATGTACATCCCCAACCAGGAAGCCCCCGACCTCGAGGTCCTCTTGCGCACCGAGCGCTACCTCGTGGTGAACAAGCCCGGGGGGATGCTGGTCCACCGGGGCTGGGGGCGGGCCCCGGTGGTGCTCGTGGACCAGGTCCGCAGCTACGCCGGGTTGCACACGGTGCACCCGGTCCACCGCCTCGACCGGGGGACCAGCGGCGCGATCCTCTTCGCCCTCGATCGGGAGATGGCCGCCGCCCTTGCACAGCAGTTCGTCCACGGACAGGTGCGGAAGCGGTACCTGGCCCTCGTGCGCGGCCGGCCGCCGGAAGACGGGCTGGTCGACGACCCCCTCGCCCCACGCAAGGGGGCGCCACCCCAGCCATCGGCCACCGAGTTCCGCCGGCTGGCGACCCGGGACATCCAGCCCCGGACCCTGTCGCTGGTGGCGGCCTGGCCCCGCACGGGCCGCCTGCACCAGGTCCGCCGGCACCTCCAGCACATCGACCACCCGGTGATCAACGACGCCAATCATGGGGATTGCCGGGTCAATCGCCGGGTCCGCGCGGTCTACCCCCTGCAACGGCTGGCGCTGCATGCCCGGGGCCTGCGCTTTTTCGACCCCGACAGCGAGGAGGCGATCCGGATCCTGGCGCCGGTGCCAGAGGACCTCACCCAGGCGTGGCTGAAGATGGGATTCGACCCGCGGATCTGGACGGAGGATCCCGGGGAGGCTCAGCAGCTCCCGAAATAGCCGTAGTCGATGTCCACCGTGTCCCCGTCATCGGGGACGTAGGCCGGATCGAAGACCACCGCGTTGAGCAGCGGGTCGTAGGACCAGCCGTTCACGGAGACTCCGTTGACGTACACGTCGATGGTGTTGGGGATGGCCTGGTAGGTCAGCGCGAAGGTGTCCGCCAGGTTGATGGTCATCCAGCCCATGTTGGTCAGCGCGGACGACCAGTCGGCGTCGCAGATGCTGCCCAGGATGCCGCCGGTCTGGTTGACCCCCTCCACGTAGCCGCTACCCGGATCGGCGTACCCGCCGGGACCGCTGCAGCTGGTGGCGTTGAACCCGTCGGTGCCGCAGATCGCCGACAGGATCACGTGGTCCGGGTTCAGCTTGAGGCTCTGGAAGTTGGCCGTGTAGCCGCTCCAGTTGCCGCTGTCGTCGTTCTCGTCGGACACGAACACGATCCGCAGCCCGGCGTCCTCGCGGTAGAACCCGTCGTTGGGGTAGGTGTTGGGCACGGCCAGGTTGAGGGCCTCCCAGGCGTTGTACATGCCCCGTTCGGTGCCGCTGCCGCTGGTGCCCAGGTTGCAGTTGCTCTCGAACACCGACGCCCCGTTGGGGGTGGTGTTGTCGATGATCTTGGTGCCGCCCTGGAAGTAGTAGTTGTCCGTGGTGACCGTGGCCAGGTGGTAGTCCACCCCAGCGGCGTTGATGATGCTGTGGAAGTAGGAGAAGTCGTCCCCGAGCTTGCCCTGCTCGTCGGCCATGGAGCAGGAGTTGTCGACCACCCACAGGACGTCCGTCCAGTTGTTGCCCTCCTGGAGGTAGGTGTCGGAGTAGAACCCGCCGGCGAGCCCCTCGCCGTCCTGCAGACCCTCGGCCGTCGGCGTGTAGGGATCGTCGCTGTCCACCGACAGCAGGCCGTCCCAGACCACCACGTCGTCGGGCAGGAAGCTGACGGTGACGGTGATCTCCTCCCCTGGCCCCAGCTCCCACCCGTTGCCCACGTAGTCGTCCAGGTCCCCGGGATCCATGGTCATCGACGTGCTGGGCAGCACGGTGTAGGCGTAGCTGTGCAGGGCCAGCGGGACCGTGCCCACGCTGCGCACGTGGATGTCCGTGGTGACCTCGCAGCCGGCTCCGACCTGGCCGAAGGAGTAGGTGTCCGGGTCGATCTCGATCTGTGCGGCCGCGCCGTTGCCCTGAAGGGCGACGCTGGCCACGGGGGTGTTGGGGTCGTTGCTGGAGATGTCGGCGGTGCCCATCACCGTCGCCTCCCAGACCGGCTCGAAGGTCAGCTCCATCTGGACCGAGTCCCCCGGCGCGAGAATGGCCCCCGTGGGGTCGGAGGTGACGTAGAAACTCTGGTTCCCGCCGATGGTGACGTTGTACAGCGACAGGTCCGCCGTCCCCACGTTGGAGATCAGGACCCACTCGGCTGAGGTGTAGCCGATCTTCACATCGCCGAAGTCCACGGACCAGGGGTCGGCCTCGATGATGGGGTAGGGGGCGGGCGCGCTCAGGGTCAGCATCGCCGGGTTCTCGTCGGGATCGTTGCTGGGGATGTCGACCATCCCGTTGTCCGCGGTCTCGTCTTCCGGCGCGTAGCGGACCACCACGGTGGTGTACTCGTTGGGCGCGATCACCTCGCCCGAGGGATCGGTGATCAGGCTGAACTCGCTCGACCCCACGACCGTCAGCGATCCCAGCGCCAGGTCCAGGTCGCCCACATTCCAGATCTGGGCGTCCATGGTCAGCTCGTTGCCGATCCCCGGCTGGTCGAAGGCCAGGTGCGTCGGGATCAGCTCGATGTCCGGGGCCTGCTCCAGCTCCCCGGTCAGGGGGATCATCGCCAGCGGCGTGTCCGGATCGTTGGACGAGATCATCAGGTTCCCGGCGTCCGGCGCCGCGTCCGACGGGGCGTAGCTGACCTGGATCTCGGTCACGTGGCCCGGGGCGAGGGTGGTCGGGGCCGGATTGGCCACCAGATAGAAGTCGGGGGAGGTACCGGTGGCGAGGTAGGCGTTGAGGATCTCCAGGTCCGCCGACCCCACGCTGCTGAGGGTCACGACCTTGGTGATCGCCTGGCCGTTGAGTACGGCACCCCAGTCCAGGGCGGACGGGGACCACGCGATGGCCGGGACGGGCGCAGGGAGGACGTCGGTGGCGTAGACCGGCACCTCCACCAGCGGCTCGTCGGGGTCGTCGCTCTCGATGAGGATCACGTCCTCGGCCGGGCCCTGGTCGTCCGGATCGAAGGTCACGGTGAGGTCCTCGTGGCCCTCGGGAACGATGGACCCGGTGTAGGGGGACACCGAGAACCCGATGGACCCGTCCTGCATGGACACCGACGCCACGTTCAGGGTCCCTCCGCCGGAGTTGTGGACCGCGACGATCAGCTCCGTGGGCACCCCGAGGGTCACGGTGCCGAAGTCGACCTCCTCCGGGTTCACGAAGATGTCCGGCGCGAGAGCGTCCAGCTCGTTCTCCGAACAGGCCAGCCCCGCGGTGATCAGCAGGGCCAGCGAGACGATCCACAGGCTCCCCCGTCGGATCCCCTGGGTTCTCAGCATCATGTCGAACCTCCAGGCGTGCACTCCGCCTCGTTTGCGAGTTTACAGGCTGTTGACAAGCGCCACCAAACAAATCGCGTGTACGCGTGTTTCAGTGGTACGCGCGCGATGGATGTGGATGAACTCCATGGAGAACCCGCACCCGGCGCGAGCCCCGGGACGGCGCGCTCTGGTATGCTCCAAGTGGGAGGAAACCATGCGTGGTTTCGGATTCTTTGTCGCCGCCGTGCTGCTGGTCTGGGCTCCCGTGGACGACGATCCCGGAGGATGCTCACCCGGTGGATGTGAGCCGCCCCACGACGACGACGACAGCGCGCTCACCGGCGACGACGACAGCACCGGCGACGACGACGCCGTCGGCGATGATGACACCTGTGACGACGACACCGCGGACGACGACGCCACCGGTGACGACGACACCGCAGACGACGACGCCACCGGCGACGACGACATCACCGGCGACGACGACACCACCGGCGACGACGACAGCACCGGCGACGACGACAGCACCGC
>CAZITQ010000129.1:0-27187 GCA_964542165.1 uncultured Rickettsiales bacterium | reverse complement strand
GGGACGGCACCCACGGCGGAGACGGCCGAGTGAACGACAGATCCCCATACCGAGCTGCCTGTGCCACCCAGCCTGGGGGGCTCACGCGATGACGACAGCAACCTCCGATCCGGTCGTCGACATCCGGGGACTGGTGCACCGCTACCGCAAGGACCTGCCGCCCGCGCTGGACGGCGTGGACCTCCAGGTGCGGCCCGGGGAAGCCTTCGGCCTGGTCGGCCCGGACGGGGCGGGCAAGACCACGCTGATGCGGTTGCTGTGCGGGCTCCTCGAGCCCACCGCCGGGGAGCTGCGGGTCTTCGGTGAAGGCCTCCCCGGGGGCATCGAGCGGATCAAACCCCGGCTCGGCTACGTGTCCCAGCGCTTCTCCCTCTACGGCGATCTGACGATCCAGGAGAACCTGGATTTCTTCGCCGACATCCACGGGATTCGCGGTCGGGAGGCGAAGGAGCGCAAGGAGGCCCTGCTGGCCTTCACCCGCCTGACCCCCTTCCGAAAGCGGCTCGCCGACCGCCTCTCGGGGGGGATGCGACAGAAGCTGTCGCTGATCTGTACCCTCGTGCACGAGCCGGAGCTGCTGCTGCTGGACGAGCCGACCACCGGCGTCGACCCCATCACCCGCCGGGACTTCTGGTCCATCCTCTCGACCCTGCTGGATCGAGGCCTGACCATCGTGATGAGCACCCCGTACCTGGACGAGGCCGAGCGCTGCGGCAGGGTGGCCCTGGTGGATCGGGGCAAGGTGCTCGCCTGCGGTACGCCCGACTCCCTGCGCCGCGCCTCCACGCTGCGGGTGCTGGAGGTGGTCTGCAGCCCGGTGCGGCAGGCGGCGCAAGCCCTCGTCGGGGCCCCGGGGATCGAGGACGTGCACTCCTTCGGGGATCGGCTCCATGTGCTGCTGGGACCCGCGGCTGCCGAGACCGATCCGGCGGAAGCCGTCGCCGCGAGGCTGCGGGGTGCCGGGGTCGAGGTCCGCGCCGCCCGGCCGGTGGTCGCGGGCCTCGAGGACGTCTTCATCCAGCTGGTCGAGCGCGCCCCCGCCGCGGCGGAAGACGGGCCCACGGCCGCGACCGAGGCCGGAGGTGCGCCGTGAGCGACGTGACCGTGGCCTCGTGGAACCTCACCCGCCGCTTCGGCAGCTTCGTGGCCGTGGACGACGTGACGCTGGCGGTCCGCGCCGGCGAGATCTACGGCTTCCTGGGGTCCAACGGTGCGGGCAAGTCCACCACCATCCGCATGCTCTGTGGGCTGCTGACCCCCACCTCCGGCCGGGCCGAGGTGGCCGGCTTCGACGTGGGCCGCAAGCCCGAAGCCGTCAAGCGGCGCATCGGGTACATGTCCCAGAAGTTCTCGCTCTACCTGGACCTGACGGTGAAGGAGAACCTTCGGTTCTTCGGCGGCGTCTACGGGCTCCGGCCCCGGGCGCTCAGGGCGCGGGTCGAGTGGGCGCTCGAGATGGCAGAGCTGCACGGGAGCGAGGGCAAGCTCGCCGCCGAGCTCTCCGGCGGCTACCGCCAGCGGCTGGCCCTGGCCTGCTCCCTGCTCCACGAGCCTCCGGTGGTGTTCCTCGACGAGCCCACCGGCGGCGTGGATCCGGTCGCTCGCCGCCGCTTCTGGGACCAGATCTACGCCCTGTCCGCCGAGGGCAAGACCGTGTTCGTCACCACCCACTTCATGGACGAGGCCGAGCACTGTCATCGGATCGCGCTGATGGACGCCGGCAAGGTGGTGGCCGAGGGCAGCCCCGGCGAGCTCAAACGCGGGCTGGGCGACCTGCTCCACCTGGAGGTGGCCTGCCAGCCCGCCGCCCTCGCGCTGGAGGTGCTGCGCGCCCAGCCCTTCGTCGAGGGCATCTCCATCTTCGGTACCTCGGTGCACGTGAGCACGCCCGATCGGAGCGACGGCGAGGCCCTCGTCCGCCGGGCGCTGGCGGACGCCGAGGTCCAGGTCGAACGAGTTTCCCCGATCCTTCCGTCCCTGGAGGACGTGTTCCTCCACGTCCTGGGCAAGGAGGTCGCATGACGATGTCCCCACGCATTCCCCTGATGGCCCTGCTGCTGGCAACCCTGGCCGTTCCCGCGGCGGTCGACGCCCGGACCTACACCCTCGAGGAGGCGGTGGGCGAGGCGCTGCGGCAGAGTGACGCGGTGGACGCCGCGCGGGCCGCCACCGATGTCGAGAAGGCCAAGGCCGACGAGGCCCTGCTGATGTTCTTCCCCAAGCTCGTCCTGACCGGCGGGTGGGCCCACCTGGACTCGGTGCCCTACGTGGAGCAGACCGTCGACTTCGCCGAATGGCTGCCCGAGGACCTGATCGAGAATCCCCTGTTCGGCGACATGTTCGCGGACATGGAGCCGGTGGCTCTGCAGCTGGAGTTCGGGCGCCAGGACATGTTCCAGTTTCAGCTCCAGGCGGAGCAGATCCTCTTCGGCGGGACCGGTCTGCACCGGCAGCGGCAGATGGCCCTGGCCCAGCTGCGGTCGGCCAAGGAGGAGGAGCGGACCGCCGAGCACGAGGTGGTGCACCAGGCCGAGGAGCTGTTCTGGCAGCTGGCCCTGGCGCGCCAGGCCCAGGACGTGACCGAGGAGGCCATCGAGACCGCCAACACCCACGTGGAGCTGCTCGGGGCCTTCGTGGAGGTGGGGCTCGCGTCCGACGCCGACCTGATGGCCGCACGGGTCCAGCTGGCCTCGCTGCGGCTCAATGCGCTGCAGGCCCGCCAGGGGGTGGACCTGGCCGAGGCGGCCTTCCGGATGGTCGTCCACGTGCCCGACGGTGAGCCCATCGAGCTCGACACCGAGCAAGGCCAGCTGCCCCTGGGGATGGAGGTGGAGGCCGCCGCCCTGACGGAGATCGCCCGGGACTCCCGGCCGGAGATGCGGGTGCTGGGGGAGCAGATGACCTCGGTCCGCCACGCCGCCGGTGGGGCCTGGGCCACCTGGCTGCCGGGCCTCGCCCTGCAGGCCAACGTCTACCTCAAGAACCCGGACCGGGCCAACGAGCCCGAGTTCTACGGGTCGGCCGACATCACCGTGGGCCTCCAGTGGCAGCTGTGGGACCGGGGCGCGGCCCTGACGCGGAACCGCCAGGCCAAGGCCGGCATGCGCCAGATCGAGGCCTACCGTCGCCAGCTGCGGGACGGGATCAAGCTCGAGATCGACGTGGCGATGGCCGCCTACCGGGAGGCGGACGAGCAGCGGGCCGTGGCGGGGGAGGCGGTGGGCCTGGCCGAGGAGAGCCTGCGGCTGACCAAGCTCAACTTCGGTGAGGGCGTCGCCCGAAACGTGGACGTGCTCGAGGCCCAGACCGCGCTGTCCAAGGCCCGCCTGGACTCCCTGAGCGCCGAGACCAACTACCGGATCGCCGTGGCGGGTCTGCGCAGGGCCACGGGGTTGGACGTCGAGGGCTTGTAGGCGTCAGGCGTCAGGCGTCAGGCGTCAGGCGGAAGAGACGGGATGGAGCGATGAAGGATTTTGCGGAACTGAAGGTTTGGCGGAAAGCTCATGAGGCAGCACTCGCTATCTACCGAGGCACGATGCACTTTCCGTCGGACGAACGATTCGGTCTGACTGCTCAGATGCGCAGAGCGGCGGTCTCCATCCCGTCCAACATCGCGGAGGGTTGCGGACGGGCGACGGACAGGGATCTGGCGAGGTTTTGCAGCATCACGGCAGGTTCGGCGACGGAACTCAAATACCAGCTGCTTCTGGCTAGAGAACTCAAGTTCCTCGACGACGACGAATACCAATCGCTGTTCGGGTTGGTCTCGGAGGTGACGAGAATGCTCAAAAAGTACACCGACTACCTCAGCCAGGGAGCAGGTCGGTCCGGCGCCTGACGCCTGACGCCTGACGCCTGACGCCTTGCATCCCATTCGCCTGATCGCCATCGCGCGCAAGGAGTTCCGCCAGCTGGTGCGGGACTGGCGGACGCTGTTCATCCTGGTGGCGCTGCCGGCGGTGCTGCTTTTGATCTTCGGCTACGCGCTGAGCTTCGACGTGCGCAACGTGCCCCTCGCGGTGCTCGACCGGGATCACACCCCCCAGAGCCGGGAGCTGGTGCGGGCGATGCTGGGGTCCGAGTCCTTCGCGGGGGTCGGGGTGCTGACGAGCGAGGACGAGGCCCAGGCCTATCTGGACGGCGGCCGTGCCGACGCCGTGCTGGTGATCCCCCGCGGGTACGGGCGGCGGTTGCTGTCCGGGGAGCGGGTCGTGGTCCAGGCCCTGCTGGACGGGTCGAACTCCCAGCAGGCGACCACCACCCTGGGCTACCTCAACGCCCACTTCGCGACCCATGCCATCGACGTGGTGCAGACCGAGGCGGAGCGCATCGGGTTCCGCATCCCCGATCCGCCGGTCCAGGCGGTGGCGCGCATCTGGTACAACCCCGAGCTCCGCTCGTCCATGTTCCTGGTGCCCGGGCTGATGGGCTTCGTGCTGATGATCTCGGCCACGATCTCCACCGCTCTGGGGGTGGTCAAGGAGCGGGAACGCAACACCATCGAGCAGCTGCTGGTGTCGCCGATCCGGGCCCCGGAGATGATCCTCGGCAAGACCCTGCCGTACCTGCTGGTCTCGCTGATCGCCACCGTCCTGCTGGTGGCCACGGGCTGGATCCTGTTCGACGTGGCGGTCAAGGGGAGCCTGTGGCTGCTGGGTCTGGCGTGCCTGCTGTTCTGTCTGTGCGCCCTGGGCCAGGGCCTGATGATCTCGTCGGCCACCGACAGCCAGCAGGTGGCGTTCTTCCTGGCGGTGATGACCACGGTCCTGCCGACCTTCCTGCTCTCCGGCTTCGTGTTCCCCCTGGACAGCACCCCGGCGGTCGTCCAGATGATCAGCTACGCGGTACCCGGTCGCTACTTCCTCGACGTGGCCCGGGCGGTGATCCTGCGCGGGGCGGACGTCCAGGCGATCTGGAAGCCGCTGCTGTCCCTGTCGGTATTCTCCCTCGTCATCCTGGCCCTCGCGTCGATCCGTGCCTCGAGGATCCGAATATGAGGTGGGGGCGCCGATGCTGAAGCACCTGATCCGCAAGGAGTTCCTGCAGATCCGGCGGGACCGGAGGATGGCGCCGATCATCTTCGTCGCCCCCATGCTCCAGCTGCTGATCTTCGGCTACGCGGCCACCCTGGACGTGGTGGAGATCCCGCTGGTGGTCTGTGACCTGGACCGCAGCTCTACCAGCCGCGAGCTGGTCCGCAGGATGGCCGGCGCGGACACGTTCTCGCCGATCCTGTACGTGGAGCAGCCCGACGACATCGACATCCTGCTGACCCGGGGGGACGCGGGCGTCGCGCTGGTGATTCCGCCGGACATGGGGAAGCGGGTGCTCTCCGGTGGCTCGTCCGAGGTGCAGATCCTGGTCGACGGCGCGGACAGTGTGACCGCCTCCCAGGGCCTCAGTGCGGCGGTTCTGATCAGCGGCGAGTACGGCCAGGAGGTGCTTCGGGAGCGGCTGGCGGCGGTGGGCATGGAGATGCCCGAGCTGCCCAGGCTGGAGCCCCGGGTCTGGTACAACCCCGAGCTCAAGTCCCGCAACTACATGGTGCCCGCCCTGCTGGGGCTGATCCTGATGCTGATGACCATGATGCTGACCTCCATGGCCCTGGTGCGGGAGAAGGAGGCCGGCACCATGGAGCAGCTGGTGGTCACCCCGATCCGGCCGGTGCAGATGATCCTGGGCAAGTTGATGCCGTTCGTGATCATCGGCTTCGTCCAGGTGACGGTCATCACCGCCGTGGCGGTGCTGTGGTTCCGGGTGCCCTTCGAGGGCAGCCTGGTCGCGCTGTATCTGATGGTCCTGCCGTTTCTGCTCAACACGCTGGGCATCGGCCTGATGGTGTCCACGGTCTCGTCGACCCAGCAGCAGGCGATGATGACGGCGATGTTCTTCTTCATGCTGCCGATGATCTACTTCTCGGGCTTCGTGTTCCCCATCGAGTCCATGCCCACCTGGGTCCAGCCGGTGTGTTACCTGGTGCCCCTGAAGTACTTCCTCGAGATCATCCGCGGCATCTTCTTGCGGGGCGTGGGCATCGAGGTCCTGTGGAAGGACGTACTGGCCCTGACCGTGCTCGGGATCGGGTGGCTGGGGTTCTCGGTCGCGCGGTTCCGCAAGACGGTGGACTGAGGTCCAGGGCGCGACCGCTCAGCGGACGACGATCCGCTCGGGCGAGGCGGCGGTGCCGTGGAAGGCGGAGCCGCAGAGCGAGACCTCCACGTAGTAGAGGATCGCCGGCCGGTGCTCGGCCGTTACCGCAAGGGACCAGGTGTAGGCGGGGCCGTCGCCGGGTAGGGTCGCGGTGCTCCAGAATCCCGATTCCTCGACCGTCCAGTGGACCTGCACCCGGCAGCCGTTGGTGCCGGTGTCGATGTGGGTATGCAGCGTGGAGTTGCGCAGGGTGCGGCGTTGGCCGCTGACCGACAGCGACAGGGGCGAGGAATCCCCGGTCCCGGCGGGCGGAAGCCCCCGTGTCGAACCGCCCACCTCGCCCACGGTGAAGGCCATGCCGTCGCCGGCATCGTCGGGATCGAAGGGCGGTGGGTCGTCGAGATCCGGCACCTCCTCGGGCACCTCCTCGGTGGGGGGCGGGGGGTCCGGCCTCTCCGGCTCCGGTTCGGGCTCGTCCTCGTCCTCTTCCTCAGTCTCGGTCTCGGCTTCGGTCTCGGACGCGGCGGGGCGGCCATCCGCCTCGGCCTCGGACTCGGCGGGCCGGCCATCCGCCTCGGTCTCATCCGAGACCACGATGCCCGCCAGCGCGTCGTGCGTGGTCTCCACGTCTTCCGCCGGCGCGGCACCCCGCGTGACGTGGTAGATGGTCATCGCCAGCGCCCCGGTCACCAGCACCACGAACAGAAGAAGCAGGGGTAGGAGCAGCCAGGCGGCTCGTCGCCTTCGCCTCTGGGACACGATCAGCGAGTCGGTGGTCTCGGGCCGGGCCCCCGGACCGTCGCGCATCTCCGAGGGGGGGACGGCGGCGGGCGCCGCGGGGACCACGGCCGCCGCGGGCTCGTCCTCCTCCGGCGGCTGGAAGGGCGGCGCCTCGTCCTTCACGGTGGCCTCGAACGGGGGCGCCTCGTCCTTTATCGTGGCCTCGAACGGCGGCACCTCGTCCTTGACCGTGTCCTCGAAGGGCGGCACCTCGTCGCGATCGGTGGGGGCGCCCTGGGCTGCCTCGTCACGGACGGTCAGCGGAGTCTCCCTCGCCTCGTCCTTGTCCGTGGCCTCCATCCACTCCGGGTGACGCTCCGCGCCCGCGTACTTGCGGCGCTCCGTGTCGTCCGGGCGGGGCTGGGTCTCTCCCAGTTCCGAGTAACCGGCGAGGATCGAGAAGTCACCGGTGCGGTCCGAGGGAAGCTCGTCCAGGCAGTCCTCGTCCAGGTCCTCGGCCATCCGCTCGAGCCAGTACTCGACCAGCGACGACAGCCGCTGGCGGAGCGGGTAGACAGTCCTGAGCCGGCTCAGCTCCTCGGCCACCTCGTCGGCCGACGTGGGCCGGTCCTGGGGGGCGGGCTGGAGCAGCCGCCGCAGCAAGGGCCGGAACTCGGGGGCGTCGGCGGGCAGGTCGGCCAGCAACTCCTCGGGGTCGGGGGCCAGCTCGCGCACCGGCGTGCCTCGCTCGTACGGCAGCTTCACCGGGACGATGGACGTGAGTCCCTGCAGCAGCATCACGCCGAGGGAGTACAGATCGCTGGCGGGGGAGACATCGGCGGCCGTGGCCTGTTCCGGGGACATGTACCGGGGCGTTCCGATGATGGTGTCCTTGGTGGTGATCTGCTCCTTGGCCTTGGCGCTCACGATCCCGAAGTCGGTGATCTTGACCCGTCCCGACCGGTGCACCAGCACGTTGCTCGGCTTCAGATCCCGGTGGACCAGCTCGAGGGGGCGCCCCTCCAGGTCGGTGAGCCGATGGAGGTACCCCAGGCCGCGGCAGATCTGATGGCCCAGCTCGGCCACCAGCCCGGGGCTCATGGCCTCGCTCTGCTCCATCAGGTGGAAGTAGAGGTCCCCCAGGTCCAGGCCGTCCACGTACTCGGTGATCAGGAAGTACTCGTCGCGGACCTTGAGCAGGTCGATGGTGGCCACCACGTTGTCGTGGTTCATCAACCCGCCGATCTCCGCCTCGCGGATCAGCAGGCGGACCACGGCCGGATCCCGGGTGGCCTCCTTGTGCAGGCGCTTCATCGCCACCTGGCGGACGAAGGGCCCTTCGCCCTCCATGCGGGCCAGATAGACGGTGGAGAAGGCGCCCGAGCCCAGGGGGCGGACGATGGTGTAGCGCCCTATGCGGACCTCTTCCATGGGCGCCCCGCGCGGGCCCTCAGTAGTCCCCGCCGCAGCCGCCGGGGACCTCGGCAGGTTCGCCGTGCTCGTCGACCACACCCTGGACGTACCAGCACATGCGCAGCAGATCGTCGTCGCTCATCTCCTCGTCCGACGACTGGCGCTTCACACCCTGGGCGTCGTAGAGCGAGCCGACGAAGGGGAAGTGGCCGTTCTCCGGCTCGGCCAGCATGGCGAAGGTCTCCTCGACCTGCATCACCACGGTGGTGGGGACCACGTCGGCGTTGATCGGAGCCAGGTAGACGGTGCTCGACCCGGCGTCGATCTTCACCTGGTCCCACACCTTGGCGTGGGGATCCCAGGTGCCGTCGAGCATCTGCTGGACCAGCCGCTCGTACAGCGGACCCCAGTTCCAGTAGGGGGCGGTGAGGCAGGTGTCCGGCGCGAAGCTGCAGCTGTCCTCGTTGTCGTAGCCGATGGAGTAGATGGGGTAGGGGTACTCCTCGGACTCGGAGAACGAGTCCACGGTCTCCAACGGGATGGTGGTGTCGGTCTTGCTGACGATCACGTCGGCGCCGGCATCGATCAGCTTCTGGGTGACCACCGGCTCACCCTCGATGTCGAACCAGGCGTGGATCCACTCCACGTGGACCTCCACGTCCTCGTTGACCGACCGGGCGCCCAGGGTGAGGGCGTTGAGGTGGCGGACGGTCTCGGGGATCACCACGGGGCCGACCACGCCGATGCGGTCGCTCCCGGTCTCCTGGGTCACCTCGCCGGCCACGATCCCGGCCAGGTACCACACCTGGTACATCCGCCCGAAGTACGAGCCCAGGTTGGGGGAGGAGGCGAAGCCGGAGCAGTTGAGGAAGTGGGCGTCGGGGTTGTTGGCTGCCGCGGTCTGGGTCGCGGAGAGGAAGTCGAAGCTCGTGGTGATCAGGACGTTGTCGCCGCCGGCGATGAACTCCTCCATCACCCCCACCGCATCCGCCGGGATCACGCTCGGCTGGTACTGGGTGGTCACGTTCTCGACGTTCGCCTCGAGGTACTCGCGCCCCACGTCGTGGGCCTTGGTCCAGCCGTGGTCACCCACCGGCCCCACGTAGAGGAAGCCCACCGAGGCCTCGTCCATCACACCTTCCGGCCACGGGGCCATCCAGCACGCGGACGCACACAGGGCGATGACCAGGCCCACGAGGGTCTGGCCCAGGACACCGAATCGGCGGTGGCCGCGGTTGCTCATCTGCGCTCGTCGTCCTCCATCGCCGTGCTCAGAACCGCCAGCTCGCGGACAGGCCGACCTGGCCGGGTCCGGGCGTGACTACGGGCACCCGCTCCCCGGTGGTGCCCGCCACGGCGCGGCGTCTTGCCGTGGCCATGTCCACGATCAGGCCCACGATCGCGACCCCGCCACCCACGGCGGTGGCCACGAACGCGGCGTTGTTGAGGGGTTTGCGCGCCTCGTACTGTTCCTGGTCCCCCTGCTCGAGCCACACGCGGCTCTGCACGAAGGTCACGGTGGCGGTGACTCCGAACCCCGCCGCCACACCGCCCCCTACTCCGGCCATCACCAGGCCGGGCCGCGCCGGCACCGTGCGTCCGCCTCCGGTGTGCCGTCCCCCTCGTCCGCGGGAGAGGCCGTCCCCGGAGTCCACCTCGCCGGGATCGACGACGGCGGGATTCCGCCGCGCCTCGGACACCAGCTCCTCCAGCTCCTGACGGATGGACTCGTCGGTGGATTCCATGCAACCGACGAAGTCGGAGTAGGACTCCGTGGCCCGGTCCAGCTGCCCCAGGTCGACGTAGGTCCGGCACAGGTATTCGTCGACGATGCAGCAGTCCGGGTCCTCCTCCTTGGCGCGCTTGAGCAGGGAGAGCGCCAGGGCGGGATCGCCGTCGGCGAGGGCCTCGGAGGCGGCAAAGAGGTAGTTCTCGGTCTTGAGGCTGATCTCGCCGGCTGCGGCGGGCGCAGGCGCCAGCACGGACAGCGCTGCGACCAGCAGCGCCAACGCGAGCATGGCGGGACCGTACACCCAGGACGTCACGAGTCTTCCCCTCGGACCGGCGGCTACGCCGCCCCGAAGGAGAATACCAGTGTTGGGTTTGTGCGTGTCGTAATAGACTCGGCGTCACCGACGGATCGGGGGCTGGCATGGAGAAACGGGTTCGCAAGGGGTACGGCGGCGACCGCTACCCGACGCTGCGCGAGGGCCTCGACCGCCGCGGCTTCCTGGCCCGTCTGGGTGCGGCGTCGGGGCTGGTGGTGCTCGGGGGGGTGAACCTGGCGGGGCGCTCGCTGGGATCGACGATCTACGAGGAGCAGGGGAACCGGTTCATCGTGCTGTTCCCCACGTCCGGTGAACTCCGCCCGTTCCAGACCCAGGACAGCACACCTCAACAGATTCACTACCAGGTCTACGCGACCGTGGATGAGGAGGGTCTGGCGATCTGCCTCGAGCAGCGCGAGGACCTGCTCCTGCCCGACCTCGACGTGGTGGTGAGCGACTACAGCTACAACGCGTACAGCCAGGCCAACTCCCTGACCGCCATCGAGAATCGCCTGCTGGAGGTGCTCAAGGCCCACTGTGTGGCCCCGGGCGAGGGGGACGACGACACCGGCTCAGCCGGCGACGACGACGACTCGGCGGGTGACGACGACACCGGCTCCGCCGGGGACGACGACTCGGCGGATGGCCGCTCGCACCACGAGTCGGACCAGGGCTACGTGGCCGTGGAGCTCTTCGTCGATCTCGACCCCTACGCCGACGACTACGGCGCCACCGGCGGCTGCTCCTGCTCGTCGGTGCCCTGGCGGGATCGGCGTCGCTCCCGACGCTGAAACGCGCCGTGAACGTCTGCCTCTACCTCACCCACGCCTGCAACCTGCGCTGCCGGTACTGCTTCAACGGCCACGACCAGCGGCGGGCCATGTCCCGGGAGGTCGCGGAGGCGGCCATCGACCTGATGTTCGCCGGCGACGCGCCGACGTCTCGGGGCCGGCAGTTGACCCTGTTCGGCGGGGAACCGCTGCTCCAGCGACCGCTGGCCGAACACGCGGTGGCCTACGCCAGGCGGAAGGCCGAGGACGCGGACGACGGGATCCGGTTCCAGCTGGTGACCAACGGCACGCTGCTGGACCGCGCCGCCGTCGAGTTCCTCGCGCACAACGACGTCCGGGTCGCCGTCAGCCTGGACGGCTGCCAGCCGGCCCACGACGCCAACCGCCGCTTTCGCAACGGACGCGGCAGCTTCGCGGCCACCGTTCGCGGCATTCGCCTGCTACAGGAGCACGCCCCTGCGCTGTGGCTGCGGGTCTTCGCGACCATCGATCCCGCCAACGTGGACCGGCTCCCCGAGTCCTTCGACGCCCTGGTGGACCTGGGTCTGTGGGACCTGGCGCTCAACGTGAACCTCCACGCCCCGTGGCCCGAAGCGGCGCGCGAGCGCTACCTCGTCGCCCTGCGCGCCCTGGGCGACCGCTACATCGACAGCTTCCGCCGGGGTCCGGGCGTGGCCCTCAACCTCTTCGACTCCAAGATCGTCACCCACCTGACCGGTCAGACCTTCGGACGCGAACGCTGCAACTTCGGCTGCCTCGAGGTCTTCGTGGCGGCTTCGGGGCGCCTGTACCCCTGCGATCGGATGGTGGGCGGGGACGACCGGGACGATCGGGTGATCGGAGACGTCTGGCGAGGCCTGGACGTGGCCCGCCGCGACGAGCTGGTGCGACGCAAGGAGAGCGCGGGGGACGACTGCCGCGACTGCGAGTTCCACCACCGCTGCGTGCACTGGTGTGGCTGCGTGAACGATGTACTCACCGGCTCGCTGGACCGGGTGGGGGGGCTGTGGTGCTGGTTCGAGCAGCGGCTGATCGAGGAGGCGGATCGTTGCGCGTCGATCCTCTACGCCGAAGGGAACGAGCGCTTCGCCGAGCGCTTCAGTCCATCACCAGCACGATGAACTGGACCCGACGGTTCTGGGCGTGGGCCTCCTCGGTATCGGCCGGATCGATGAGCTGGGTCTCCCCGTAGCCGGCGGCCACCAGCCGCACCGGCTCGATCCCCCGGTCGATGAGGTAGGCCCGCACGGAGTTGGCGCGGTTCTGTGACAGCTCCAGGTTGTAGGTGTCGTCCCCGCGGACGTCCGTGTGGCCCTGGATCTCGACCTTGCGGATGTTGGGGTAGGCCTCCAGGATCTCGTGGACCGCGTTCAGCACCGGGTAGGACTCGGGTTTGATGGTCGCCTTGGCCACGTCGAAGTAGACCTTCTCGAAGATCTTGATCTCCGCCTTGGCGTCCTCGACCACCAGCTCCACAAGCGCCGTGTCCGGACAACCATCGTCGTCCTCGACCCCGTTGACGGTCTCGGGCTGGGTCGGGCAGGCGTCCTCGTCGTCCAGGAAGCCGTCCCCGTCCCGATCCCCGGACTCGTCGGGGCAGCCGTCGTCGTCGTCGAACCCGTTGAGGGTCTCGGGGCGGTCGGGGCACTCGTCGTCCACGTCCAGGATCCCGTCCCGGTCGTTGTCCGGGTCGGGGCAGCCATCCCGGTCCTCGAAACCGTCCTTGTCCTCGGGCTCCCCGGGGCACTGGTCGGCGTTGTCGGCGATGCCGTCCCCGTCGGTGTCCTTGGGCGGGACGATGGTGTAGCCCAGTCCGAAAAGTACGCGTCCCTCCGGGGCGGGCACGCCCTGGCCGATGGAGGTGCCGCCCGCGATCCGGAACGCCACCCCCGGCACCGGGTGGATCGACACCCCGGCCAGCCACTCGGTGGGATCGTTGCGCGGCACACCCCGCACGTCCCCGAAGGCCTCGGCGACGATGTCCACCGCGTCCACGGGGGTCACGCTGACCGCGGCCCGCCACAGGAAGGCGTTGCCCGAGATCAGGTCCTCGACCTCCTCGGGACGGGTGATGCGGTAGCCCAGGTTGCCGCTCAGCCTCAGGACGCCGATGTGTCCCGAGAGCATCAGCATCGGGTCGAAGGCCAGGAAGGACCGGCCCACGAACAGCGATTCGTTGCCCGACGGCACGCTCAGGGGCAGCACCAGCCCGACCCCGAAGCCCTTCTCATCGGCGTCCAGGAAGCGGACCTTGGGGATGATCCGGATGTCACCCACGGCGGTGCCCACGAAGGCGTCGGTCCAGCCGCCGAACCCGTCGCCGCTGATGGCCAGGTGGACCGGGATGTCGATGGCCAGGTCCGCCGGTCCGAGGCCGATCGCGGCCTGCAGATCCATGGTGGCCAGGTCGCCCACGACGCGGGTGATGCTCCCGTCGTCGTGGCGGTAGAGCAGCGGGTCCCGGGCGTAGTTGATCCACATCCCGAATGCGGGCTTGCCCAGCTCCAGGGTGCGGGCGTAGTGGGTCGCGAAGAAGCCGTGGTAGTCGGCGTGGGGCTGGAAGTTCTGGGCGTCCATCGGTGGGGGCTCGGCGCGCGCCGGTAGCGCCACGGCCCAGCACAGCAGGATCCCGACCCAGGCTCCCCTCTTCAGCATCAGCATCAGCATCGGCTCGACCTCCCCGTCAGCCGTTCGTCGTTCACGTCAGCGGTCCCGGCGCCGCCAGAGCGAGAGCCCGGCCAGCAGCAGGGCGGCCAGGGCCCCGGGCAGTCCGGGGGACGGGCGCGCGGTGGCGCACTTGCACCCGCCCGTGAGGAATCCGCCCAGATCGTCGTCGTCCCCCTCCACGTCGTCGTCGTCGTCGTCCGCGGTCCCCGTGTCATCGTCGTCGTCGCCGGTGTCGTCGTCGTCATCGTCGTCACCCGTGTCGTCGTCGCCGGTGTCGTCGTCGCCCGTGTCGTCGTCGCCGGTGTCGTCGTCGTCGTCGTCGTCGCCCTGCTGATCGTCGGTGGGATCGTTGGGATCGGTCTCGCCTGCGTCGATCTCCCCGTCGTGGTTCAGGTCCTCGTCGCCGTCTCCCAGACCGCCGCCGTCGGTGTCCGGATCGTCGGGGTTGGTCGTGGTCTGGCCGCCGTCCGCGTCGGGGACGAAGATCCCCATGTCGGTGTCGTCGCCCTGGGGTTCCGACAGCCCGACCTCGGTGCCGTCGAGGATCCCGTCGCCGTCGGTGTCCGGATCCAGCGGGTCGGTGCCGTTGTTGATCTCCCAGCCGTCCATCAGTCCGTCGTCGTCGGTGTCGTCGTCCAGGGGATCCAGGCCGTGGTTGGTCTCGTACGCGTCCGAGAGGCCGTCCCCGTCCGAGTCCATGCAGAAGCCATCGTCCATCGGGTCGTTGGGGTCGCACTCGTCGTCCGCCGGCTCGTAGACCCCGTCGTGGTCCGCGTCCTCCACCCCGTCGGGGGTGCCGCCGCCGTCGGTGTCCGGGTTCAGGGGATCGGTGGTGGTGGCGCCGCCGTCGCCGTCGGGGACGAAGACCCCCAGGTCGGTGCCCGGGCTCTGGGGATTGACCAGGCCCATCTCGGTCCCGTCCTGGATCCCGTCTCCGTCGGTGTCGGCGTTGTTGGGGTCGGTCTCGTTGGGGTCGACGACCCCGTCGCGGTCCGTGTCCTCGGCGCTGTCCCGCAGCCCGTCGTCGTCGCTGTCCCCGTCCAGGGGGTCGGTGGTGGTCACGCCGCTGTCGCCGTCGGGCACGAACACCCCGGGATCCGTGTCGTCGCCCTGGGGCTGGGTGAGACCCAGCTCGGTGCCGTCCTGGAGCCCGTCGTTGTCGCTGTCGTCGTCCAGTGGATTCAGGCCGTGGGTCACCTCGTAGCCGTCGGTCAGCCCATCGTCGTCGGTGTCGTCGTCCAGGGGATCGAGGCCGTTGGCGTCCTCGTACGCGTCGCTCAGCCCGTCGCCGTCGGAGTCCACGCAGACGCCGTCGTCCATCGGGTCGGTGGGGTCGCACTCCCCCTGGCCCGGTTCGTAGACCCCGTCGTGGTCGCCGTCCTCCACCCCGTCGGGGGTGCCGCCGCCGTCGGTGTCGTCGTCGGTGGGATCGGTGGTCGTGGCCCCGCCGTCGCCGTCGGGTACGAAGACCGCCGGATCCGTGTCGTTGCCCTCGGGGGACACCAGACCCGATTCCGTGCCGTCCTGGATCCCGTCGCCGTCGGTGTCCAGGTTGCCCGGGTCGGTCTCGCCGGGGTCCACCTGCCCGTCGCCATCGGCGTCCTCGGTCCCGTCCAGCAGCCCGTCGTCGTCGGTGTCGTCGTCCAGCGGGTCGCCGCCGTGGTTCACCTCGACGCCGTCATCGACTCCGTCGTCGTCGGTGTCCGGATCCGTGGGATCGGTGCCGATCAGCACCTCCTCGTCGTTGGTCAGCCCGTCCCCGTCGCAGTCCCCGCCCAGGTCGTCGCAGGGATCGAGGGGGTCGGTGCCGTGGGCGTTCACCTCCGTGCCGTCCTCCACTCCGCCACCGTCGGTGTCGGGGTTGTTGGGATCGGTCTCGCCGTTGTCCCAGACGCCGTCCTGGTTCGCGTCCTCGACCCCGTCGCCGAGGCCGTCGTCGTCCGTATCGCCGTCCAGGGGGTTGGTGGGGTTGTCGCCGTGGACCTCGGTGCCGTCCAGCAACCCGTCGTTGTCCGAGTCCGGATCCGTGGGATTGGTCCCGTGGAGGGCTTCCTCGTCGTTGGTCAGCCCATCCCCGTCGCAGTCGAAGCCGGGATCGTCGCAGGGGTAGAAGGGATCCGTGCCGTAGACGTTGACCTCGTCGCCGTCGAGGGCGCCGCCGCCGTCCGTGTCCGGATCCAGCGGATCGGTGCCGACGTAGAGCACCTCTTCGCCGTCCAGCAGGCCGTCGTTGTCCGTGTCGGGGTCGTAGGGATCGGTGCCGTAGGTGCACCACTCCTCGGCGTCCATCAGGTAGTCGTTGTCGGTGTCCAGGGTGGGATCGAGCACCTCCACCCACAGGGAGCCGGACACGTCCTGGTCGATCCAGGTGTAGGTGTCCATCAAGGTCTCGTTGCCCTTGCTCAGCCCGTCGAAGTTGAAGTTGCCCCATGAGCGGGCGTTGACGTTGGGCACCGCGGGCGTCTGGTAGAAGCCCGAATCCATCCCGGTCGCCCCCGACGTCTCCAGGCCGATCTGGCCGTTGGGCATGTTGACCGCCCCCGACTGCACCTGGGCGTCGTTCCAGTACATGTCGAGCCCGACCCGGTTCAGCGCCGAATCGACGGAGAACAGCCGGAAGCCCTCGTAGGAGGTCTCGATGTCGACGCCCACGTAGTGGAACTCACCCACCGTCAGGAAGACCCTGCACTCGTAGACACCCGCGCCCACGGGATTGCCCAGGTTGTCGGTGCCGTTCCAGGTCACCGAATTGGTGAGGTTGCCGTAGGCCTCGCCGATCAGGGTCAGGTCGTCGTCCGACGTGCGGTCGAACACCCCGTCGCCGTTCAGATCGCAGACCAGGTGGTAGGTGCCGGTCACGTTGCTGTCGAAGTAGAAGACGATGTCCACCAGGCCGGGGGAGACGTAGCCGCAGCCCAGGGCGCCGCCCCACATGCCCTCGCCCGAGACCGTGGGCGTCATGGTCTGGTAGTTGGCGTCCTCGGGGGGGTTGAGGTAGACGGGGTAGTCCAGGTAGACCGTGCCGCTGGGGACGCTGCGGCCGTTCTCCCCCTCGACGCCGATCCGGTTGGCGAGGATCTGGTAGAGGTAGCCCGCGAACCCGTCCGGCTTGAGCTCCACCACCCCGTCGTAGCCGTTGGCCCCGCCGTCGACCAGGGCGTAGAAGCTGCCGTTGAGGGAGTATTCCTCGTAGTAGTGGGTCGCGTCGAAGTACCACAGGTAGCTGTGCACGCGGCCGAAGCCGGCGGCCGCGCCGTTGACCGTGAGGTCCCACTGCTCCTGGTCCGAACTCAGCATGCCCATGTGGGTGTCGCTGTCCACCGGGTAGTAGGTGTCGCCGGAGGACAGGGTGGCCACCAGGTTGTCGTCCGGGTCGTAGATGTCGATCGTCCCGGTGCCGGTCCAGGTGATGGACTCGTTGGGGGCGTCGATGATGTCGATCCAGAGCTCGGTGTCCAGCAGCAGGTGCTGGGTGTCGCCGGTGTCCGCGGAGCCCTCGGCCGACGCGATCCCGGGGGACGCGAGCGCGATGGCGACACACAGCGATGCCAGGCGTGCAGGGCGCATGGATCTCTCCTTGTGATCCTCCGAGGGTAGCAGCGCCCAGGGGTGCGGCCAAACCAGAAGAACCCCCGCGTGCGAGGTGGGACCGTGACCGATTCGGCACGCGGAAACCTCCCGGTGGGGTGCTAGGATGGGCTCAGCGAGGAGACGAGGCGCGATGCCATCATCGACCACCGACGTCACGACCGCGGCCCGCTGCGCCCTGCTGCTGGCCATGCTGTGGATCGCAGGTTCGCTGGGGTGTGTCCTGCCGCCCCAGGACGACGACGACCGCCCCGGGGGCGGCGACGACGACGCGACCTGGGGCGACGACGACGATGACGACGACATGACGCCGCCGGGGGACGACGACACCGGGGACGACGACACCGGGGACGACGACACTGGAGACGACGACTTCACCCACGGTGGTGACGAGGACAACGACGGCTACACGACCGAACAGGGCGACTGCGACGACCACAACCCGGATGTGTACCCCGGGGCCGAGGACCTCTGCGATCCCTTCGACAACGACTGTGACGGCCGGTTGAACGAGGACTCGGTGGGCTACGACATGTTCGAGCCCAACGACAACAACCCCTTCGACCTGGGCGATCTCACCGGCTCGCTGGATACGGTGGACTCCTTCATCCACGAACCGGACGACGAGGACCACTTCACGTTCTACGTCTACGACGGCTGGGCCGACTGGTTCGACATCGTGCTGGACCTGTCGGGGGTACCCCAGGGGGTCGACCTGGGCCTGGAGCTCTACCTGGTCGACGACGTGGACCACAACTACGTGGGCCTGGTGGCCTCGTCCGACGACGGCGGCCCGGGGGATCCCGAATACATCGACTATGACGGGTCCTACTGGGGAGACGACACGGGGACCTACGAGATCGTGATCTACAGCGAGTCCGGGTACGACTGCGATGATGCCTACGTGATCATCGTCAGCGGCGGCGGCTGATCAGCGCCCGGCGACGGATCGCGAGGATCCCGAACCACACCAGCAGCATCGATCGCAGGGGCAGGTGCGATTCTCCGTCGAGACGGCAGGTGCAGTCGCTGGGGGCGATCAGGTCGCCGCCCGTGGTGTCGTCGTCGTCGCCTGAGCCGGTCGTGTCGTCGTCATCGCCGGTGGTGTCGTCGTCGTCACCGACGTCGCAGTCCTCGTCCTCGTGGTCCACCAGGCCGTCGCAGTCGTTGTCCAGCCCGTCCTCGCAGTCCTCGAAGGCCCCGGGGTACACGCCGCCGTCGTCGTCGTCGCAGTCCCCGTCGCAAGATGAGTAGCCGTCCCCGTCGGCGTCCTCCGGGGTCAGCGCGGCGTCTCCGTCGTCGCAGTCCTCGTCGCAGGTGGTGAAGCCGTCCCCGTCCGCGTCGTCCAGGTCGAGGTCCGGGTCCTCGTCGTCACAGTCGCCCTCGCAGACCAGCCAGCCGTCCCCGTCCGCGTCGAGTTCGTCCTCGGACGGGAGTCCGTTGCAGTCGTTGTCCAGGCCGTCACAGAGCTCGGGCGCGCCCGGGTAGACGGTGGGATCGCCGTTGTCACAGTCCCCCTGACAGGCGTTGAAGCCGTCCCCGTCCTGGTCCTCGTCGACCCCGTTGTCGACGACCCCGTCGCAGTCGTTGTCCACGCCGTCGCAGAGCTCGGGGGCACCCGGGTAGGTGAACGGATCGGCGTCGTCGCAGTCATCGGCGCAGGAGAGCACCCCGTCGCCGTCCGCGTCGGTCTCGTCGGCGGGAACCGCGCCGTCACAGTCGTCGTCGATCCCGTTGCAGACCTCCGCGGCCCCGGGGTGGATCGCAGCGTCGCCGTCGTCGCAGTCCCCCTCGCACAGCGAATACCCGTCGCCGTCGTCGTCCGCGTCCTCGTCGGTGGTGGGATCGCAGTCGTCGTCGATCCCGTTGCAGATCTCCTCGGCGTCCGGGTTGACCGCGGGATCCAGATCGTCGCAGTCCCCGTCGCAGGGGCTGAAGCCGTCTCCGTCCGTGTCCCCGTTCTCGTCCGTGGCCGGGTCGCAGTCGTTGTCGATGCCGTCACAGACCTCGGCCGCGCCCGGGTGGACCGCGGGGTCGGCGTCGTCGCAGTCCCCGCCGGTGGCCACGTGATCCGCCGGGGCGGTACAGGAGGTGACGGCGCCCGCGTCGTCCCCGTATCCGTCCCCGTCCCCGTCCGGGTACCAGGTGCCCTCACCCACGGCGCCTCCGTCCACGTCGCCGTCGCAGTCGTTGTCGATCCCGTCGCAGATCTCCTGCGCGTCGGGATTCACCGCCGCGTTGGTGTCGTCACAGTCCGTGGCATCCGCGACGTAGCCCGCCGGGGCGGCGCAGGCCAGGGTCGTGTCCCCGGCGTCGCCGAAGCCATCCCCGTCGTCGTCGGCGTACCAGGTGAGCGCGTCGATGGCGTCGTCCTCGTCCACGTCGCCGTCGCAGTCGTTGTCGACGCCGTCGCAGACCTCGTCGGCGCCGGGGTGGACGGTGTCGTTCGCGTCGTCGCAGTCCGTGCCGTCCGCCACCGTGCCCGCCGGGGCGGTGCAGGCGACCACCGCGGTGCCCCCGTCCCCGAAGCCGTCCCCGTCGGCATCGGTGTACCAGGTGCCCGCGTCCACGGCGTCGTCCTCGTCCACGTCGCCGTCGCAGTCGTTGTCGATGCCGTCGCATTGTTCGTCTGCGTCCGGGTTGACCGCCGCATCGGTGTCGTCGCAGTCCGAACGGTTGGCCACGTAGCCCGCCGGAGCCGTACAGCCGAGGGCCGTGTCGTTCACGTCGCCGTACCCGTCCCCGTCGGCGTCGGCGTACCAGGTGAGGGGATCGATGGCGTCGTCCTCGTCGACGGCGCCGTCGCAGTCGTTGTCGACGCCGTCGCAGACCTCGTCCGCCGCGGGGTTCACGGTGGCGTCGCCGTCGTCGCAGTCCGAATCGTCCGCCACCCGGTCCAGGGGCTGGCTGCAGGAGGTCACCGAGTCGTCCGGATCGCCGTAGCCGTCCCCGTCGGCGTCCGCGTACCAGGTGCCCGCGTCCACCGCGTCGGCCTCGTCCACCAGGCCGTCGCAGTCGTCGTCCTCGCCGTTGCAGTACTCGTCCGCGCCCGGGTACTGGTCGGGATCGGCGTCGTCGCAGTCCAGGTTCGCCACCGGGCAGGCGGGGCCGGTGCCGATGAATCCGTCCCCGTCCAGGTCGGCGCAGGACACGAAGCCCCGCACCAGGTAGGCCTCGCCCTCGCTGCCGTCGATGAGGTTGGTGTAGGGCGCACCGATCAGCAGGTCGTCGGCCCCGTCCCCGTCCACGTCCCCGGCCCCCGCGAGGCTCCCGCCCGAGGTGTCCCAGGCCCCCTCGCCGGTCAACGAGGCGTCCACCTGCTCCAGGTCGGTGTTCATCGCCCAGCCGGCGGCGTCTCCGTAGACCACGAAGGTCTCGCCGGCCTGCACGGCCACGTCGCTGGCGTAGGGACAGCCGACGGCCATGTCGTCGAGGCCGTCCCCGTTCATGTCCCCTACGCCGGCCACGGAACCGCCACAGGCGTAGTAGAAGTCCGGGCCCACGAAGGACGCATCCGACGAGGCCAGCGGGGTGTCCATCGTCCACCCCGAGGCCGCGCCCAGCACCAGGTAGGCCTGGCCCGCTTCCCAGCCCCCGTCCCCGTTGTAGGGAGAGCCGATGAGCAGGTCGTCGAACCCGTCGCCGTCCACGTCGCCCGCGCCCGCCACGTCCCAGCCGGCGTAGTCGTACCAGCTCTCGCCCAGGAAGGAGGCGTCGGCGTTGGCCAGGCTGACGTCCGAGGCCCAGGTGGCCCCACCGAGGACCAGGTAGGCCTGGCCCGCGTCGTAGTCGGCGTCGTCGTTGCCGTAGGATCCGACCAGGATGTCGTCGTACCCGTCGCCGTTCGCGTCCCCCGCGATGGCCACGGACCAGCCCGCGTAGTTGTACCAGTCCTCCCCCAGGAAGGAGCCGTCAGCGTCCTCGAGCTCCGCGTTGGGACCCCAGATGTTCTGACCGCCGAGAACCACGTACACCTTGCCGGCGTCGGTGGCCTCGTCGTTGTTGTACGGGGCTCCGACGACGAGGTCGTCGAACCCGTCGCCGTTCACGTCCCCGCCGCTGTCGATGTCGATGCCCGACTGGTCGCCGTTGGCCTCGCCCTCGAAGGAGGCCGCGGCGAGGGAGAGCGGCGTGTCCGACGTCCAGCTCCCCGGGCCGCCGAAGAAGACATAGGTCTTGCCCGCGTTGTTGGTCTGGTCGTCGTTCCCGGGCGCGCCGATGACCAGATCGGCGTAGCCGTCCCCGTTCAGGTCCCCCGCGATGGACAGCCCGGCGCCCGCGTGGTCGTTGTTCGAGTCCCCGTGGAAGGAGGCGTCCGCCGCCCCCAGGGAGCCGTAGAGGCTCCAGCCCGCCGCCTGGCCGAGGATCAGATAGGCCTGGCCCGCACCGCTGCCCCCCTCGTCGTTCTCGTGGGCGCCGACCAGGAAATCGTCGTACCCGTCGCCGTTGATGTCGCCGCCGCCGGCCACCGGGTAGCCTGCCTCGTCGCCGCCCGCCTCCCCCGTGTACGAGGCATCGGCGCTGGACAGGGGCGTGTCCATGCCCAGGGCGAGCGCCGTGGACGTCCAGGCCACGACTGCCAGAGAGACGGAGATCGCGCGCGCTGCGGCCGGTAGGGTGCTCATGCCCACCTCCTGACGGAGCGTATTGTTGCACAGGTCTCCTTGGGAATCGGCAAACGCGGCCAAAGCCTGAGGTCGGTCAGGCGCTGCGGTGTCGCCGGTGACGGGCGGCGGCCCGGAGCGCGAGCAGGCCCAGCAGCAGGCCGGCGGGTGCGGAGCCGCATCCGGAGGATCGCGACGACGTGCGGCACTCGCACCCCGCCTGGATCGCGGCGTCCGGATGGCGGTCCCGGCCACCCTCACCGTCGTCGTCGTCGTCGAGCGCGGTGTCGTCGTCGTCGCCCGTGTCGTCGTCGCCTGGACCGGAGTCGCTCACCGGCACGCCACCGGACCACGGCACGTGGTCGTGTGCGCTCACGGTCAGGTCCAGGACCGCCCCCTCCGGGGGAGGCGTGTCCAGGGGGATCTCCGCGTGGCCCGAGCCGTCGGTGTAGGCCGCGGCGTGGAGGGTGCCCTCCAGGTACAGGCAGACCAACGCGTCGGCCACCGGCGGGCCGCCCGAGGTGCTCACGTCCACGCCGTAGGTGGGGGTCGCGGGGGTGAGCTGGCCCGCGTGACCCACGTCGAACTCCTGCGGGACGTCGGTCCAGACGTCCAGCGCGGGGTCGCCCATCAGGTTGTACTGCTCGTGGTAGGCCCGGGCCATGCTGTTGCCCCCGTAGACCTGGGAGACCACGAACATGCCCTCGTCCAGCGAGCCCCGGAACCAGTGGTAGCCACCACCGTACCAGGCGTCGTACGCCGCCCGCTGCAGGACGTCGTCCTCGTCCCAGTACGAGGTCTGGGACGAGCCCCAGAACGCCACGGCGCCGTTGCTGGCCTTGAGCCAGGCCTCGCCGAAGCTGTTGGCGGCGTAGTCGCCGGTGTAGCAGGCGTAGGACTGGACCACGGGCAGCTTGCCCGTGTTGACCAGGTTGGCCACCTGCGACGCGTCCACCGGAGGACCGTCGCTCCAGCCGCCGGTGTAGCCGTGGCCCGAGTAGGTCAGCTGGGACAGCCCGCCGTTGATGTCGTCGATCACCTGCCAGGTGGTGGCGCCCTGGTTGTAGTACCGCTTGGTGCAGTCGTAGCCGTCGGGGCCAAGCCACTGCCCGATGCAGTAGTCGTGGGTGCCCTGGGAGATGTGGGAGTTGTCGACCGAGGCCATGAAGGTGGCCTTGCGGACCCAGTCGCTGCCGCCTCCGAGGGCGAACCGGGTGTAGTCGAGGGTCTTGGTCGCCATCCGGGTGGCGTCGGTCGGCGTGGCCGCGGGGAAACGTCCGATGTACAGATCGGGCTGCCAGTCGCCGCCGCCGTCCATGGTCGTGTAGTACAGGTCGGTCGCCGTGTGGCAGTACGACCCGTTGAAGGCCGGGATCTGGGCCGTGTCTCCCACCAGCAGCACGAAGGCCGGTGGCACGGGCCACCCGTGGTACGCGTCCTCGATGTAGCTCTTGATGGACTGGGCGCCCGCGCCTCCGGGGATCTGGGAGGTGGACACCAGGGTCACGTCGAATCCCTGGCGGTGGCGGAAGCTGGCCAGATCCCGCACCGAATCCATCAGCGAGTCGTGGGCGATGATCAGGTACCCCATGGGCAGCTCGACCCGCGCCCGGGGCGCGAGGGGACCGCCGGCGATCAGGTGTCGCCCGGCGAACGCCTCGCCGTCCGCGGTCGCGTAGCGGTCCATGAGGTCGAGGGTCGCGGGCCAGTCCGCTCCCTCGAAGTCGACCCGCACCCGGATCCACTCCAGCAGCTGCACCTCCCCCGTGGCCGGTGCGTGGCGCACCGGGAACACCTCCAAGGGGACGTAGCGGTTGGCCCGTCGCTGCCCGATCTCGCCCAGGGCCACCCACTCGCCGGGGTCCAGTGTCGCGACCTCGTAGATCTCGGGATCCCAGACCAGGGGGGCTTCGGGATCCGCGTCCGGCAGCTTGGCCACGGGGGGTTGGGCCGGGAGGACGTGCCCGGGTAGGCCCAGGTTCGACAGGGTGGTCGCGTACACGTCCAGATCCAGGATCGTCAGGACCGGGTCCGCGTGCTGGGGGAGCCGCACGGCCTCGCGGAGCACGGGGAGCAGGGGGGCGCCGATCTCCGGCGTCTGCCCGGCGTCCGCGATCTCGAACCAGGCGAAGGCGCCCTCGGCCGTCTCCCGGGCCCCGGTCTCCACGCCCGGGATGTGGATCTCCACGGTGACGCCCGTGGCGTCGGCGTCGACCACCGTGGTCAGTGGGGTGTCCCCGGCCTGGCCGGGCCCCAGGGCAACCCACTCGGCCCGCGCACCCCCTGCGGAGAGCAGGACCAGCGCCAGCGCCGCCAGGTGGAAGGCGAGGGTACTCGTGAGACGGTCTGCCATTCCGCGGATCAGGATAGCGCCGCTGGTGGGTCCCACCGAGTCAAGATTGGGTCAACAGAGGCGTGCAACAGGGTTGACAGAATCTTCACTATCGAGCGCTTGCGAGCCCGGGCTATCATGAGCCGTTCGCAAATTTGTAACGTCTTCCATAGGAGGAATGGATGTTGCGGCGACTCCGGCGCACGACGCCCTGGTTCGCGATCCTCGTCCTCGTCCTGGGTCTGGGCCTCTGGGGTTGTCCTCCGGCGGCCGGGGACGACGACGACGACAACGACGACAACGACGACTCGGTGGATCCCGACTCCGACGAGGACGGGGACGGACTCACCCTCGCCGAGGAGGAGGAGATCGGCACCGACCCCGACAACCCCGACACCGACGGTGACGGCTGGGAGGACGGGGAGGAGTACGACGGCAACTTCGACCCGCTCAACGCCGACGACATGCCTTACCAGGGCGGCTGGGGTCGGGACGACTGCTGGGACGACTTCACCTCCGCGGCCTACGGCGCCGGCGACATCGCGACGGACTTCGCGCTGGTCGACCAGTTCGGCGACACCGTGCACCTGCGGGACTTCTGCGGACGGGCGATCTACGTCGAGTCCGGCGCCATATGGTGACCGGGTTGCAACACGCACGCCGGTACGGCGGAGCAGACCTACCAGGACTACAGGGACCGCGGACTCATCGCCATCTACCTCCTCGGTGAAGGCGCCGGCTACGGCCAGGCGGCCACCCAGCAGGACGCGCTCACGTGGGCCAACACCCACAGCCTGACCTTCCCCGTCCTCGCCGACCCCCAGTGGGCCCAGGCGGGCAAGTTCGAGACCGACGGCTACATCCCCAGCCAGTCCCTGATCGGGGCCGGGCTCGAGGTGCTCAAGGTCGACGCCCAGTGGATCTCCGCGGGCGAGTTCGAGAGCGCGCTTCCGGCTGACGACGAGTAGCGCTACCGCCCACCCCGCCCCCGCCCCCCCCCCCCCCCCCCCCCCCCCCCCCCCCCGAGGGGGGGGGGGGGGGGGGGCGAGGCCCCCCCAGAACGAGAAAACCGGCCTCGATGGGCCGGTCCGCTTGCGAGCTCCTTGACGCTATTTTTTGTGGCGCTGTAGCCCGAAGAGCCCCGCCACCAGCAATACGGCCAGGGCGACCGCGGCGATCTGCTCGATGGTCGCGGGTCCGTCCGGCGTATGGCTCGCCGTGGCGGTGGTCGGTGGTGCACCCGCCAGCGCGTGGCCGGCGACGAGGAGCATCACGAGGAATGGGGCAACGAAGCGCACGGCGCTCAAACTAACCTCCGGCCCGGAGAAACGCGACGGTTTTTTTGTCAGACGAGCCCGGCGGCCAGGAATTCACGGCAGAGTTCGGAGATCCACAGGGAATCTCGCTGCGGTCGCCGCACCGAGACCGCAGCGCACTTGGACGGTTCGATCTCGAAGAAGCGGTCGATCAGCATCGCCCCCGTCGGCGGATCGATCTCCGGGTGGGCCTGGACCCCCCAGATCGGCAGCGTCGGGTGGCGGAAGGTGTGGATCCCGCAGTCCGGTGTGCGCGACGTGACCCGGTAGCCCTCGGGGGCCCGGGTGACCTCGTCGAAGTGGGAGGCGAAGACCCAGATCGGCCGGCCCGCGCCCCGGAAGATGACGTCGTCTTCGTCCGCGTCCAGGCGGAACCACCCCATCTCGGGCTCGGCGGCCCTGCCGACATCGCCGCCCAGCGCCAGGGCGAGCATCTGGTGGCCGTGGCAGGACCCGAGGATCGCCATCTCCCGCGCCGCCGCGTCGCGGATCAACTCCAGCCGCGGCGGCACCCACGGTTCGTCGTCGAGGATGGACGCCTCGGAGCCGCTGATCACCAGGTGGGTGAATCCGTCGAGCGAGGGGAGGGGATCGTCCTTGGAGACCCGGGCCATCGGGACGCGATCGCCAAGGGCCTGGCGCCAGTGGTCGTGGGGCTTGTAGATCTCCGGGTAGATCGCGTGATCGAGCAACAGGATCCTGGGTTCGCGCCTCATGGCGCGCACCTTAGCACCGGGGCCCTGGAAGGGCGACACGGTCCCGATCCGTAGGGGATCCGGGTACCGAACAACCCCGCGCCCGGGTGCGGCGCTTGCATGCGATTCGGCAGGTCTCCGAGGGAGGTGCGCCCATGTCCGACAAGACCCCCAAGACCCGCTGGGGAGCCCGCCTGGCGGCCCTGGCGCTGATGCTCGCCTTCGCCACGCCCGGCGTGATCCGCGGCGTCTCGAACATGGAGCACGTGGCCCACTGGACGGATCACTGGAACGGCGGCGGCTGCTACTGCGCCAACTACGACGAGTCGTCGCGGACCTGCGAGATCGCCGACGACGAGGTGGCGGCGTCCCTGTGGGAGCCGGTGATCGTCCACGGGTCGTACGACGGGGCCACGGGCCACTTCGCCCTCTTCCTCGCCCCGGACGACGTGGACAAGAGTGACGTGGCCGAGGCCAACCTCAACTTCTGGCACGGCATGGAGCCCGGGGACTTCCATGAGGAGCTGGGCTACATGATCGTGCGCGATGGCTTCTTTCTGCCCGGCGAGGACGACGTGGGGCTGGAGCTGCACGCCGGCCGGGTGCTGTGCGACGACGGGACCTACCACCTGATCTCCTACCAGGAGGGGGCCCAGGAGTGGGACATCGCCATCGAGTTCGAGGTCCAGTACGACGATCGACCCGGTGGGGGCTGCCTGTCCTTCGACTGTGCCGACGACGGGTCGAACCGCAGGGACGACGACGATTCGGCGGACGACGACAGCTGGGGAGACGACGACACCACGCTGGACGACGACACCGCGGACGACGACACCGCGGACGACGACACCGCGGACGACGAC
>CAZITQ010000128.1:0-27562 GCA_964542165.1 uncultured Rickettsiales bacterium | reverse complement strand
TCGAGGGCATGCTCTACGTCCGCGTGAACGACAAGCGCTGCCGGCTGCAGGTCAGCGACATGTACGCCACCTTCCTCGAGGGCGAGCGGGTCGAGGACTTCAACCCCGGCGGCGAGAGCCCCTACATCCCGTCCGAGGAGACGCGCTACTCGATGGTCGACTGCCCCCCGAACTACAACCGGGACAAGCCGGAGACCAACCGCCAGGGTGAGCTCATCCCCTGGAACAAGGAGGATCCGGACCCGAACCGCGACCAGCCCTACCCCTACTCGGCCCAGGGCGCGCGTGTTCCGGTGGGCGAGGCGGTCAACTGGATGTACATCGACGTTGCCCTCAACGACAAGAACAACCCCGAGGGCTGCACCTACTACCTGGACGTGTACTACGACGATCTGCCGGTGGAGTCGCTGCAGAACGTGGCCGTGACGCCCGGGGCCAAGTGGACCTACTGGCGCTTCCAGATGACCCACGAGGCTCTGGAGGAGAAGGAGATCATCGAGATCCATCGCCACAAGGTCTGCGGCGGCGTCGACGAGCTCATCGACGGCGTCTGTCACGTGGTCGAGACCGAGCCCCAGGAGGGCGAGGCCGCCCCCGAGGGCGAGGCCGCTGCGGCTCCCGCCGGCGGCTGATCGCAGTCCTACCTACTCCCCCCCATCCACTGCACCGAGTCGACCCCCCCGCCGGGCACCCTTGCGCCGCATGCGCGGAACTCGCGCTCCGAGGCAATGCCGCAGATCACGGTTCCAGGGACGGTGAAGGAAGGTTCGCGACGGGGCGGCTCAGTCGCCGGTGTCGCCGAAGATCTCGTTGACCCGCGCCTCGGTGTCGTCCTCGGGCTCGTCCAGGGAGACCGCGATCTCCTTGACCAGCAGGCTCTTGGCGATGTCGAACATCTTTCGCTCGCCGAAGCTGAGGCTCTTCTGGGTCTTGAGGATGCTCAGGTCCCGCAGCACCTTGGCCACCTCGAACACCGAGCCGGTCTTGATCTTGCCCATGTACTCGCGGTACCTGCGGTTCCAGGTCTGCGAATCCAGGGTGATGTCCCGCTCGCGGAGGATCTCGTAGACCTGCTCGACCTTCTCGGACTCGAGCACCTCGCGCATGCCGATGTTGTCGGCGTTGGCCACCGGAACCATGATCGTCATCCCGTTCTCCATGACCTTGAGAACGTAGAACGACTGCTTGGTTCCGGCGATTTCGCGCGCCTCGATCCCCTCGATGACGCCGACACCATGGGCGGGATAGACGGCCTTGTCCCCAATCTTGAAGGTCATAACCTGCTTCCGCCCCACCCTTCGTGCTGGGAAGACAGTCTGTCTCTCTCCCCCTCGACCGATCGGCAATCTTAGCATCCGACCGACCCGCTTACCAGCTGACCGCCGTGAACGGCCCTCGCTTTTCGGGGGATGTCGCCCCGACCGGGCTGGTCGCCCCGTTGTGGGACCGGTAGAGTCATGCCGTGTCGACGCGACTGACCACCATGGTGCTGCGCGCCGTGGCGGCCCCCACGCTGCTGGCGATCGGGGTCGTCCTCGGTCTGGCCGCCGTCGGCGTGGCCACCCGGCTGGCCACCGATCCGTTGACGCGCAGCCTGCCCCCGGGCCAGTGGCCCTGGCTCCTCGCCGCCCTCCTGGTCCCCCTGCTCTCGGCGGTGCTGCCGCTGGCCCTCTTCGCCGGGACGGTGGCCGGCGTCGCCCGCCTGGAATCGGATGGCGCCGTGGACGCGGCCCGCGCGCTGGGTGCCCGTCCCCTGCAGCTCGTCGCTCCGACCCTCGCCCTGGGACTGATCGTGGGCGCGGCGGCCTGGGCCGCGGGGGCCTACGGTGAACCCTGGGGGCGTCACCTGGCGCGCCACTCCCTCGCCCAGCTCGCGGGTCCGGACCTCCGGCCGCGCGAGGGGCCGCTGGTGTTCCAGGCCGACGGCGCCGTTCTCGGCGCGGCCGCGCTCGAGGACGGGGGGGTCCTGCGCGACGTGCTGCTGTGGCGCGAAGGCGGGGACGAGCTGGTGATCGCGCCCGAGGGTCGGGTGACGCTGGGGGACGGGTTGCTGGAGCTCGAACTCCTGGACGGTGAGACCCACCTCCGGCTGCTCGACGGGTATGCCCGCGCCCGATTCGGCTCCCTGCGGACCGCGCTGCCGATCCGGCTGGTACTCGCCCGGGACAGGGAGCCGTTCGAGATCCCACCGGGGCAGCTGGTGGCGGTCCTGGACGAACGTCGTGCGGGGGGGCTGGAGATCCGCTTCCACCAGCTCGCGCTGCACCGCCGGATCGCCTCGGGCCTGGCCGTGCCCCTGCTGGCCCTGCTCGCCTGGCCGCTGGGCCGCTCGAGGGAGGGAGGGAGCGCCGCCCGCGGCGTGCTCGCAGCCCTGGCGGTCGGGCTCGGCTACTACCTCGCCCTCAGGTTCGCAGATCACGGGCTGCGAGAGCTGCACTGGCCCCCGCTGCTGGCGTCGTACGCGGGGGCGGGCGCGCTGGCGCTGCTCGCCGCGCTGGGATGGACCTGGCGGTGGTCGAGATGAGCGAACGGCTGGCGCTGTACGTCACCCGCCGCGCCGTGGGGTGGCTCCTGCTCTGGGCGGCGGTTCTCGCGGGCATCGCCGTGGTCCTCGATGGCCTGGAGCGGGCCTCGACCCTGGCCGCACACCAGGTCGCCACCGGGGACGTGGCACGCTACCTGGCGCTGCGGTTGGCCACCGCGGGGCACCTGATCGCTCCGCTGGCGTGCGGCCTCGCGGCCACGTTGACCGTGTCCACCCTGCGCCACCGGGGCGAGTGGGACGGCATGCGGGCCCTGGGCGCGGGGGCGCGCACCCTGCGGGCCCCCTTCGTGCTGCTGGCGGCGCTGACGGCGGTCGGGCTGGCCTGTTTCGAGGGGTACGCCCTTCCCCGGGCCATCGAGCGGGTGGCCACGCTGGAGGCATCTGCGGTCCTCGGGGGGCCAGTCCGCCTGGGAGCGGGCGAGGGACCCCGCTGGTGGAATCTGCGTGACGGGGTGCTCATCGCCGGCGAGGTGGCCCCCACGGGGGAGCGCCTGACCCGGGTGACCTGGTTGCGCGGCGGAACGGAGGAGGGTTTCGCGCGCCGGGTGGACGCCCGCGAGGTGGTGGTGGACGCCGCCGGCTGGACGGCCCTGGACGCGACAACCCACGACCTCACTCCCGGAGGCCCCGGCACCGTGAGCTCCACCGACCGGATGTCCCTGGAACTGGACGGCCTGACCCCCGGTGGGATTCGCCGGCGGCTTCTGCCCCGGTCCCAGCGGGATCTCACCGCCCTGCTCTCCGACCCCGACCCCGCCGCCCGGTTCACGCTCCATGCCCGGCTCGCCCACCCCCTGGCGGTCGGGCTGCTCTGCCTGCTGGCCGCCTCCCTGGCGGCCATGCTCCCCGGGGGTCGCGCGCTGGCCGCAGCCGTGGGTGTCGCCCTGGCGCTGGGGTTGACCCTGATCGGGCTCGTCGGAGGTGCGCTGGCGCCGGCCATGGGCTGGCCGGCCTGGTTGCCGTGGGGTCTTCCGGCGCTGTTCGCGGGGGCGGTCTACTGGACCACGAAGGCGGAGCCCTCGCTGCGGAACCAGCCGTTGGTCCAGTCGGCGTAGATGTACTCCCCCTTGGGCAGGTTCACCCGACGCAGCTTCATGTCGTCGGTCAGCTCGTCCACGGTCTCGTGCAGGTCGTCGTCGACGATGGTCTCGTACCGGGGAGACCCCGCGCCGACACCCGCGCACTTCTTGCCGTCCTTGTCCTGCAACCGGATCAGGTGGCGGTCGATCTGGGACCAGTCGAAGAAGGCCAGCTCCCCTGCCGGCACCTCGGTGAAGGGGGGCAGGCCGTCGGGGAGGCAGTAGTTGCGGTGGAGGCCCCGCGCGGTCTTGTCCACGGGCACCCGCCCGATGGCGGTGAACCCGGCGGCGTCGAACAGGAACAGCCCCTTCTCGGGCGGGGTCCGCTGCAGCTGAATCGTCCCCACGTCCACCTGCTCGGTGGCGGTGGTGTCGACCTCGATCGTCTCCGAGAGGTAGCCGTTCTTGCTGATCACGACCTGATGGACCCCGGCCATGTAGCTGACCAGGAAGGTCCCGCTCGCGTCCGACTCCGCGACCGTGGTGGAGCCGGTGACCATCGCCGTGGCGTTCTCGATCAGGGCGCCGTGCGTGTCCTGCACGACACCGGTGACCGTCGGCTTGCTCCCGCAGGCGACGATCCACAGACCCAGCCCGAACAGGACCGCGACGTTCCGTGCCTGACTCATGCTTGCTTCCCTTCCCTGTCCGTCGAGCCCCACTCCGGGATCACCCGTCTAGGGGTCCACCAGGACCAGGTGGTCGATCTTGGCTGGCGGCAACACGATCTGCGAAAACGGCAGCGTGCCCGCCTCGTTGCCCCGCTCGTCTCGAAGCGCGGTCACCCGGATCTGGAGACCACAGGAACGCTCCTCGAGCACCTCGCCGACCACCTCGACCGCGTCGATGTCCAGCGGCTGGCCGTGGTCGTCTCCGTAGCGCCCGCGGTACAGCGGCGTGCGCAGAAACACCTGAACGACTGAGCCTTTCACCCTGGGACTCCTCTCGGGAGCGCGTAGGTCTTGCGCTGGGACAGGAGCGTAGCAGAACCTATGGGCCGAAGGGAGGAGCCCCGGCGGGCCATGCGCAGGATGTCCCCGATCTGGATCGTGCTCGCCGCCGCCGCGCTCTTGCCGGGCTGCCGGCCGGCGTTGCTCGAGGAGCGCAACGACCTGCGGCTGAAGGTCGAGCAGCTGCAGGACAAGCTGCAGACCCAGGAGGACCGGATCCACGAGCTGGAGCGGGAGATCGACGGCTGCCAGGCCGAGGTGGACCGCAAGGCGGTGCGGGAGGTCCTCGCGGAGGTGGACGTCGATCCCGAGCGGCCCCTCTTCGCGGTCCTGGAGACCAGCGAGGGCACGATCCGGGTCGAGCTGTACCCCCGCAAGGCCCCCCGAACGGTGGCCAGCTTCGTGGGGTTGGCCGAGGGCTCGCGGCCCTGGACCGACCCGCGAACCGGGGAGGCAATCCAGGGTCGCCCGCTGTTCGAGGATCTGCTGTTCCACCGGGTCATCGAGGGCTACGTGATCCAGACCGGAGATCCCCTGGGCGACGGCACGGGCACCCCCGGGTACACCGTGCCCGACGAGTTCGACGACGACCTCTGGTACAGCGGTTCCGGGATGCTGGGCATGGCCAACTCCGGCCCCGACAGCAACGGCAGCCAGTTCTTCATCACCCTGGACGAGGCGCGTCACCTCAACGACAAACACACCCTCTTCGGCAAGGTGGTGGGGGGAATGGCGGTGGTCGAGGCCATCTCCCGGGTGCCGGTGGGAGCCAGCGTCAGGTTCCGCCCCGACGCGGACGTCCGGCTCCACCGGATCGTCATCCAGCGGGGCTGACCCCCCATCCCACGAAGACTCCCCCGCCCTCGTCCCGGGAATACTCGCCGCCTCGCAGGCTCTGGAGGCGCCTCACGTCCGCATCCTGCTGCCGGGCGACCCAGTCGTCGAAGCAGGGCTCGGGCAGCCCTCCCGCCGTGGCCAGGAACCGGTCCACGGGATCGCCTCCCGCCTCCCGGCGCCGTCGCAGACGTTCGGCGAACCAGCGGGGGCGTCTCTCTCCGGGCGTGTACGGGGGAGCGAGCCGCTGGTCCGAGGCCACGGGGGTCGCTCCCGTCCGCAGGAAGCCCGCCCCGCGGAGGACGGTGTCCAGGGCCGAGCCGATGGACCGCTCGACCCGGAGGGTACGACGGGCTCCCACGACGACCGCGGCGACGACCTCTTCCCTCTGCTCGGCGTAGCTCGGGTCTACGTCGGTCACCGAGTCGCGGATCGACGCCGCGCGGACCGCCGCGTCCCCTTCCACGGCCGCGAACGGGATTCCCGGCGGCAGACTCCGGGCCAGGGAAGCGAGGACGTCAGCGGCGCCGGGCAGGTGGACCAGCAGAGCCTGACAGGCCACTGCGTCGTACCGCCCGAGGGGGATCTCGTCGACCGCGGTCAGGTCCCCCTCGGCCAGGCGTACCCGCCGCCGCAGGCCGAGGGACGCCACCACCCGCCTCCCGGCGGAGAGCAGCTCGGGATCCAGGTCCAGGCCCTCCACCTGGAGGCGGTCCAGCCGGCCCGCGAGGGCCACCCCCAGGGCTCCCCAACCGCACCCCAGGTCCAGCAACCTGGGTGTGGAGGCGCGCTCCCCGTCCCTCAGGCCGAGCAGGTCGGCCAACCGGTCGAGTTCGGTGGCTGTCCAGAGAAAGGCTCGGGGGTCGACGATCCCCCGTGTTGCGAGCAGGACGCTCGCGGTGGGGCTCAGAACGACCAGCCGGCGCCGAGGACGAAGGCGTGGCTGCGCTCGGTGATCAGCGCCTCCTGGAGCAGCTTGCCCTCCCCTGCGGTCACCTTCAGGTTGCGGCCCAGGAACTGGTAGCGGGCATCCACGGTCAGCCCCTTCCAGATCCGAAAGGTGGAGCCCACGGCCACCTCGTGGGTGGAGACGCCCGCGGAGATGCCCGTGCCGTGGTAGCCCACGTGCAGCTGCGCGAAGGACACCAGCTGGAACCGCACACCGGCGCCGAATCGCACGCCGTGGAGCCACTTGTTCTGCCAGGTCCAGGTGTTGTCGGCGTCGGACTCCTCCGCCCGCTGGAAGACCACCACGTCCTGGGCGTGGTAGCCCACGTCCGCGATCACGTCGAGGGGGCCGATGTCCCCGTCCTCGAACAGGGGCAAGCGGCCGGTGGCGCCCACGATGATGTGGTACATGCCATCCAGGAACACGCCGTCCTGACCCGAGTCCGTGGTCGTCCCGTAGTTGGTCCGGTAGCCGTAGCGGTCGAAGCGCGCCATCGCGCCCAGGTACTTGATGAAGAAGTACTCCCCCTCGACGCCGATGCTCTCGGGGATCGGCAGCATGCCCGTCCCGTCCGCGGCCACGATGTCGATGTTGGGGAAGGTGTCACACGGCCCGGATTCGCAGGGCTGCTTGGCCATCCGAAAGGTGTAGCCGCCGATGGGGTAGCGCAGCATCGCCCGGGCGGTGCGGTACTCCTTGCCGTCCCGGGGGGGTGGCGTGACCACCCGGGTGCCGCCGGTCACCGCGGAGGGTGGCGCGGTCAGGTTCACCGTGGTGACGGCCGACAGGTTCCCGTCGAGGCGGCTGGCGGTGATGGCGATCTGGCTGTCCACCCCGCCCCGCGGAGAGGTCAGCAGGGCGTGAAAGGACCCGTCGCCGTTGTCGATCTTGTCGCTCAGCACGCCGCCGGAGGCCTGAATCGTCACCGGCTCGCCGACCACCAGACGGCCCTGCTGGTCGAGGACTCGTACCAGGATGCTGGAGGTGGATTTGCCGTCCCGGGGCAGGGATTGCGGGACGGCCACCAGCTCCAATCGTGAGGCCGGGCCGGGCTCGGTGGGCGTGGTCGCGGGCTCCACGGGGGTCGTCACGGGCTCCACCGGGGTCGTCGCGGGCTCCACCGGGGTCGTCGCCGGTTCCACCGGGGTCGTCGCCGGTTCCACCGGGGTCGTGGCCGGCTCCACGGGGGTCGTGGCCGGCTCCACCGGGGTCGTGGCCGGCTCCACCGGGGTCGTGGCCGGTTCCACCGGGGTCGTCGCCGGTTCCACCGGGGTCGTCGCCGGCTCCGTCGGCGTCCCCCACGGATTGGCCGGGTCACCGCTGGAAGGGGTGATCACCGGCGCGAGCCCCACGGTCCCGGCCACCTCGCCCCCCAGCGTCAGCCGTCGGACCAGGGGATCCCAGCGGCCGAGCACGGCAGCCTGGGTCGCACCGCCCCCGGGGACGAAGCGCAACCCCGGTACCGCCGCGGGTGCCTGCCAGATGGGGCAGACGAACCCGGAGCCACCCCCCTCGATCTTCACCAGCGACAACCCCGCGAGGGGGGCCGCGGTGAACGTAAAGGCCACCTTGCCGAACCCGTCGGTGGTGCCACCGCCGGTGACCTCGCCGCCCCCTTCGAGCACCGACGCCGACAGCTGAACGCCGCGAACCGGGATGCCGTAGCGGTCGACCGCCATCGCGACGATGGTGGTGGTGCCGTTGGTCAGCACCTGGTCCGCGCCGGCCCAGGCCACCACCGTGTGCACAGGCTCCTGCAGCGCCGGGACGTCGGTCATGCCGAGCAGGCCCGACGGGCTGTCGAAGTTGCCCGCGTAGGCCCCGCTGTACACGCCTCCGCCCTCGGACCCCACTCCCGTCACCTGGCCCGCAGGACCGTAGAAGCTGACGAACACGTGGTCGGTCGAGCCGCCGGGCAGGGCGCCGACCGTGCCCTTGAGGGACACCGTGCTGTCGCCGGAGGCCACGGCGGGAGGATTGGACGAGAAGGCCAGGCTCGCCGGCAGCGGAGGCACCAGGTCGAAGGTCAGGATCTCGATGTCCAGCTGCGATCCCGAGATTCCGGCGGTCAGGTTCACCGGGGTCCTGCTGGTCACCAGCGGGGCCGAGTACGTGGCGCTGTACAGCCCGTCACCCAGGGCGGTGACCTCGGTGATCTGCCCCACGTCCGCCGCGATCTGGAGCGGGTCGTTGGACGAGGGCATCCCGGCGGCATCCACCGCGTACAGGAATACCGGGAGCTGGCTCTGGCCGTCCCCCGGGAGATAGGGCACCGTGGGTGCGGCCTTGATCCGCTTGAACGGGGGCACCCGCAGGTCGATGGGCTGCGGAGGCATCTCGCTGCCGTCCGGCATGACCACGGTCGCGGTCGCCAGGGTCGTCCCCGGGGGGACCAGGATCGCCACGTTGGCGTTGCCCGCGGCATCCGTGGGAACCGGTCCGAACCGCTGGCGCCCCACGTCCAGCATCACGTTGACGCCGGCCATGCCAGCGTTGACCGCCCAGCTGATGTTGCCCACCAAGGGGATGGAGAAGAACCCGAGGGCCCGATCGGGGTGGTTCCGATCGACCACCGACAGCACGGTCACCTCGGGAGCGATCTTGTCCGCCGGCGGGACGTACAGCGCCCGGTACCGGCCGCCCCCCAGCCCCTGGACGTCCTGCACCGCGCCCACCGTCGCGTCGACACGCAGGTCGAGCCCGTCCAGCGGGCCGCCGTCGGTGCCGGTGACCGTGAACGTCAGGGCCGAGCTGGGATCCCGGGCCAGCACGAGCTGGGCGGGATTGGCCTGGAAGGCGATGCTGGCGTCGCCGGCGGGACGCAGCGCCAGGGTGAAGTCCTTCTCGGCGGACTTGGTGTCCACCTTGACCTTCACCCGCAGCCGGACCTGGCGGATCTGGGAGTTCTCCGGCGGGGTGTACACCACGGTGAACACGCCGGCGCCGACCTGGGTCCACTCGGTGAGCCGGCCCGCGTCGACGCTGGTCCCGCGGAACTTGGCCTCCGCCGCCAGGGCGCCGTACTCGTCGGTCACCACCAACGTCAGCGTCTGGGACGTGCCGTCGGCGGTGATCTCACCGGGGGGCACGAGATCGACCTCGATGGGCCGTCCCAGGGAGATGGTGGCCTGACCCGCCGCCCGGGGCGCCGGCAGCAACAACGCTGCCAGGACAACCACCACCGGTAGCCAGCTCCAGCGACTCACGTTTCCGTCCGTCCGCTCGGAGGCGCTCATCGTGCTCTCCTCATGATCTCGCCGTGCTCTCGCGCCCGCCCGCAGGCTGCGCAGCGGGCGCGTGTGCGTCCTCTTCACATAAGTGACCCGGTAGTCTACCAGCACAGGGGCGTCCCCGGGGTTGCCGATGGTACCATGCGGTGCACCCGGAGACCTCGTCGTGACCGAATCCCCCCGGCTGGACCTGCTGTGCTTCCACGCGTACCTGCTGCGCAGCGACCGCTACGAGCGCCACCTGATGCGGCCGTACCCCCCCCTCGCCCCCGCCGGGCTGGCCTCGTATCTGCGCAGCCGTCGATGGCGAGTGGACTTTTTCGACCCGACCCTGCAGCCCGACGAGGCCTCGTTCGAGATCACGATGAGCGAGCGGCGACCTCGGATCGCGGCCCTCTTCGGTCACCCCACCACCCGCGAGACGGCCTGGCGCCTGGTGGGCGCCGCCCGTCGCCAGGGCTGCCTGGTGGTCGCCTTCGGGGACGATCCCACCGGCGTCCCCGAGCTGTACCTGGAGCGCGGCGTGGACCTGGTGGTGCGGGGTGAGGCGGAGCTGACGGTCGAGAGTCTCCTGCGCCGCCTCAAGCAGTCCCGGTTCCGTTTCGACCCCGGGTCGTTCCGGCGCGTCCCCGGCCTGTCCCTGGTCATCGACGGGGAGGTGGTCCACACACCCGACGCACCGGAACTGCTCGACCTGGACCTGCTTCCCCCACCCATCCGCGCCGAGGTCCCCACCCGGGCCTATCTCCAGCGTCACCGCGAAGTCCACGGCTTCACCCAGATGGCGCTGGTGACCTCCCGCGGCCTCCCGGGCACCCCCGGCTACCGCCGGCGACGGGCGGCGTTGGTGGCCGAGGAGATCGGGGACCTCGTCCGCCGGTTCGACGTGGATCGGCTCCGATTCGTCGATCACGTGTTCACGGACGACCTTCCCTGGCACCGCCGCCTCGCGACCGCCCTTCGACGCCGGGAGACCTCGATCCCCTACGAGTGCTTCGGGCACGTCCAGAACATCACTCCGGCCCTGCTCGACGTGATGCAGGACAACGGCTGCGAGCGCGTCGTGTTCGACGTGGGCACCGGCTCCAGGAGGCTGCTCGGTCAGCTGGATCGGGGGTACCGCATCGAGGACGTGTACCGGGTGGGTCGGCTGCTCCGCGAACGCGGTGTGGGCATGGGGGTGCTCGTCAGCCTCGGCCTGGACGGAGAGACCCGGGAGGACATCCTCGCCACGGTGGACATGCTCAACGTCCTCGACCCCGAGGTCTGGGGGCTGACCCTGGAGGACCCGGACATCGCCGCCGTGGCCCACGAGATCCAGGCATCGGGGATCCCCGGCATGCGAACCCTGCGCCACGGCTGGCCCGCCCCCGAGCGACCCGAGGGGCGCCGCCTGCCGGTGGGGTTCTACCGATGGGCGCTTCGCCTGCTGGCCGCCGACACCCACCTGCACCGGCGACGCAAAGAGGGCCAGGTCGACGCCACGGCCGTGGGCATGGCCATCGCCCGCCCCCTCTACCGGGCGATGGTCCGCGCCTACCCCGTACGGGCGCGTTGACAGCCCATGCCGGTCGATCTCAGGATGCGATCAGAGGTGATGATGCCCCCGGGGCTCGTTCGCCTCACGCGGGAGGACGCCATGGGACGCCGTAGCGGTTCGCCGATCATCGTCGCCGTCATGCTGTGCGCCCTCGGCGCCTGGGCGCCCCTGGGCGGGTGTGCATCGGGGGAGATCGAGGGGGAGCTGCGGCTCTACCTGGAGCAGGGCAACCTGGATTTCTACGAGGAGGTCCTCTTCCCCACGGGCCGAAGGGACGTGTACGACGAGATCTTCGTCGAGGAAAACGTCTACCTCCCCCTGGTCCTGCCGTACCAGGCGACCCGGGTCGACGCCATCATCACCCAGCGCGGCGACCTGCAGATCACCTCCCACCTGACCGCCGGGACCATGTTCCGCAAGCATCACTCGGCCGCGGATCTGGAGTACCTCCAGGGAGACGACTGGAACGGCGGCGACGTCGACGCTGGCTCCCTGCTCTACGAGGAACTCGAGGAGCCGGATGCCTCGTACGACAAGCTCGACGAGGACATCCGCCTCATCCTGCTCGTCAACCTCCCCGACGACGCTGGCGACGGCTGGTCCTCCGACGACTGGAGCTACCCCGTCGAGCTGATGTCCAACTACGGCGACACGGAGCTCGATGCCCAGGACCAGGAGCTGGCCATCCCCGAGGAGGACATCCAGCTGATGTCCCGCCTGATCGTCGGCGGCGAGCTGTTCGAGACCGTCCTCGGCCAGCGCTTCGACGAGGCGGCGGGAGCCGCTGTCGACGACGACGCCCCCAACCTGATCCTCGACGGCTTCACCCTCCCCGGTGAAGACGGTCGCCTCGGCCAGGCCACGGGTTCGTTCGACCTGATGCTGGAGGCGTCGTCGTTCTCGGCCAGCTCGGGGGTGGCGATGTTCTCCGGGAGCTTCGAAGCGGACGTCCGCGCGGATCGCTGGGCCCTTGAGGACCTGGACGTCCAGGAGGACATCCAGGAAAGTTCAGCGGAATGATCGACTTCCTTTCTTGACAGACCCCAAAGCCGCGCCTATCTTCAACTTGCTGAGTCGCGGGAAGGAATCGGGGGTTGAACCGCCTTCTCGATCGACGCTTGTGGCCCGAGCCCTTTACCCCATTGTCGAGTGCGTCCCCCCCCCCACATTCGGCAATATGAGGGCTCGGGCCCTTTTTTTGTTCTGCCTCTAGATCTGCTTCAGCCGAACGAAGTTGCGTGATTGCCGAATGTGAGGCTCGGGGCCTTCGGTAGGGGCTCCGGGGTGTTGGGGGTGCTTGGGGGGCGGCATGGGAGAGCGGCCGGGTGGGAGGCTGTGGGGGGCGGTCCGGGGCGTGGCGGTGTCGGTCCCGACGCCTGGGGGGCGGTGTTCGGGAGTTTGGGATCCACGACAAGTGACGTCGAAGGCGGCCTTGGGCTCGGGCCCGATTGATATTGACCGTACAGGCCGGGTCGCCGATGTGGGGAGGGGGAGGCGTCATTGCTGCGCTCGCGCCGGATGAGGGGACCGGGACAGCTGTCCCTTTTCTTGTCTCTTCGGTTCCCTCTCTTCTTCGAATCTCTCGTCGTAGGGGTTGTGGGAGGTGTGGGCGGGTGGGGCGAAGCCCCGGCCGTCCAAGGGGCTCGTGGGCGGGTGGGGCGGAGCCCCGGCCGTCCAAAGTGCCGGTGGGCAGCTTGCTGTCCACGGGCACTGTCAGCCCCGGCACCGTCCACAGCCCTCTCCCACCACAAGAACCATCCCCCGAGATATGGCCCGAACCGGGCCACAACGCGAAAGATGGGTGTCCATCTTTGAGAACTTGGCTCGATTCCGGCCAAAACGGGGGAGATGGACGGGACAGGTGGGCGGGCACGTACACCGCTGGCATGAGGTGCCGAGTTGGAGGGAGAAGAGGGAAGCCTACCGGGCGCGGGCTTCCTTCATCATCTCGGTGTCCACTACCTGCTGGAAGGAGCGGAGCTTGGACTCCTCCAGGCGGTTCATGGGCTGGATCTGGGCCAGGTGGGCGCGGACCTTGCCGGCGTGGATGCGGCAGGTGATGGCCATGCGGTGCTCACCGCGGGCGCGGTGAATCTGCGCGAGGCTGATCAACGACAGGTAGAAGTCCGTCCACTGCTTGAAGTGCCCGTGCAGGAACACGGCCTTGAGCATGTGCTGCGCCGCGCCGCCCAGGTCGCCCAGCTGGAACATGGCCACGGCCATGTCGTTGTGGGTCGATCCTGCCAGGGGGCTGGCGCCGTCCTTCTCGAGGTCGTCGAGGGCCTCCTCGTAGGCCTTGATGGCCCCGTCGTACTGGCCCGCGTGGGCCATGTCTCGAGCCATGTCGAGGAGATCGATGGTCTCTGGTGTGATGCGGGAACCGCTCACCTCGCTACCTCCACTTCCACTTCCGCTGCGACGAAGGAACGTCGCTCCTGCTTGCACTGCTACGTAGTTCGCCGGCCATGCCGACATTGTCATTCTTTACCAGGTGGGCCCTCGCTGGCAAGTGAGGAAACGTTCCGACCCCTGCCATAGCCTGGATTTTCGCGGGGTTGCCCCGGACGCGACTGCGGCGCTAGCGTGGACCTGTGCACCCCACGACGCTGCTACCGATGCTCCTGCTCACCCTTCTGTCCGCGGCAGACGGCGGAGATACCCCGACCGCGGAGGGCCCCGTTCTCACCCGGGCCCCCGAGCTGATCGCCGAGGTCGTCCCCGACTACCCCCCCGGGGCCATCGCCGCGGGTGTGGAGGGCGACGTCGAGATCCAGCTCACCATCGAGGCCGACGGCAGCGCCGGCGATCTCCAGGTGCTGTCGGGCCTGGGCCATGGCTGTGACGAGGCAGCCCTGTCCGCTGCGAGGCAGTTGCGGTTCACCCCCGCCGAGGTGGACGGTCAGGTCCAGGCGATCCGGATCACCTACACCTTCTCGTTCCGGCTCGCCGACGTGCAGGCCGCACCGGAGGCCGAACCCACCGGGGAGCTGTCGGGAGTGGTCAGCGACGCCCTCTCGGGGACACCGCTGGCCGGCGTGGCCGTCTCCCTCTCCGAATCCGGGGACCGGACCGTCACCGACGCCGAGGGCGGGTTCCGCTTCGAGCGGGTCCAGGCCGGCGACCTCACCGTCGTGCTCTACGCCGACGGCTACCATCGCCTGGTGGAGCGGGTCGAGATCCACCCGGGCGAGCGGGTCGAGGTGGCGTCGGCCCTGCGCCCGGTGGCCGAGAGCCCCAACGTCACGGTGGTCCGTGGCCGCAAACCCTGGCGGGAGATCGAGCGCGCTCCCCTGTCCACCACCCCCTCCACGGTGACCTCCCACGTGTCGCTCACACGCCGGGACATCGACTTCACCCCGGGGGGGATGGAGGACGTGATCCAGGCCGTCGGCCGTCAGCCGGGGGTGGTGGCCGATCCCCACTACGGTCAGTTCTGGATCCGGGGCGGCGACTCGGGGGAGACGGTCTTCTATCTGGACCGCGTGGCCCTGTACAACCCCTTCCACCTGGCGGGCTTCAACTCCCTGTTCAACCCGGAGCTCCTCGACACCGCCGAGGTCTACCTGGGCGCGACACCCGCCGTGTACCGGGACGGGCTCTCCGGCGTGCTGGACGTGCGCTACTACGACGGCACCCCCGGCCGCTGGGATGGCACCGTCGACGTCAGCACCGCCACCGCCAAGGGGGTCCAGGCCTTCGCGGTCGGCCCCCGCAAGCAGTCCACCGTCGTGCTCGGGGGCCGCCGCACCTACTTCGAGCCGGTGTTCGCGGTGATGCGCGAGCTGAACCTGGTCGGTCAGTACTTCCTGACCCCCCGCTTCGGCGAGGTGTTCGGCCGCTACGTGGCCCGCCCCGGCCCCCGCACCCGCGTCCGGGTCTCCACCCTGTACTCCGACGACCTGATCAGCTTCGAGGAGAGCGAGGACGACGCGGATCCCCTGTGGGAGGTCAAGGGCAAGCTGCGGATGCTCAACCGCACCTTCCTGGCCTGGGGCGACCTGTTCTACGAGGCCCCCGACGGCGGCACTCTGGCGGTCACCGCCTCGTACGTGGCCGAGACCAGCGAGAACGACCGCCGGGGCGCCTTCGACGTGCACGACGACACCCTCTTCCGGCGCATCGGAGGACGGGCGGACGTGAGGGCCCCGCTGTTCGCCGACAACGTCCTGTCCACCGGGATCGACCTGGGCATGGTCGAGCTGGTGAACGAGGGGGACATCCTCGATGGCCGGTCCATCCCCACCTGGGACTCGCTGCCGCTGGCGGACTACGGCCTTCCCATCATCCACGTGGATCCCCGCCTGGTGGTCCCCGACGGTGCGGTCTACGTGGAGGACGACTGGCAGGGCATCGTCGGCGGGCTGGACGCCCGGCTGGGCCTGCGCTGGTCCTTCGCCAACCCCACCGGCCAGCAACTGCTGAGCCCGCGCCTGGGCCTGGCGTACAGCTTCCCCACCCGCACCACGCTCAAGCTGGCGGCCGGCCTCTACCACCAACCGCCGCTGGATCCGCTGGTCCTGGATCCCACCCACGGCAACGCGGAAATCGAGGCCGAGCGCAACATCCACGTGGTGGCCGGGGTCGACCAGCTCCTGCCCTTCGGGGCATTGATCCGGGCCGAGGTCTACTACAAGGCCATGGACAACCTGGTGGTGAACCCGGACAACCGCGAGGACGTGGAGGCGGGGATCAGCTACACCAACGACGGCACCGGTTGGGCGTCGGGGGTCGATCTGGCGTACATGATGCGCTCCGGCCGGGTCGGCGCCGTGGCCCAGTACAGCCTGCTGTTCACCCGTCGCACCAATCCCCTCAACCGCGTCCAGCCGACGACCTTCGCGCCCCCCCAGGACCAGCGCCACACCGCCCTGGTGGGCCTCAACGTGACCGTCGGCAAGCGCAGGGACTGGATCCTCAGCGCCAGCTACCAGTTCCACACCGGGCGGCCCCACACCCCCGTGTCACCCGTGCTCGACGCCGCCGGAGACGGGTACGTATTCGAGCTGGGAGAGCTGAACTCGGAGCGCTACGGCAACTTCCACGAGATCAACCTGCGCTCGGAGATCTTCCGCACCTTCCGCCGGGCCAAGTTCACCTTCTACGTGGAGGTGCTCAACCTGACCAACTTCCAGTCCGAGTTCCTCTACATCTGGGGGGACGCCACGGTGGACGAGGACGGGAACCTGCGCGCGCCCGAGCGGCGGACCTTCACCCACCTGCCCATCCGTCCCTGGTTCGGCTTCCGGCTGGAATTCTGAGCCGTACGGACCGTCAGTCCCGGTCGTAGGACGCCGACTGCTCGTCGGTCATCCACACCCGTACGCCGGCGACCCGGCAGCGGCCGTCGTCGACGATGGGGATCAGGGTGTCGACCACGTGACGGGCCACCCGCTCCGCGGACACCGGCTTGTGCTGGAACGCGGGCAGATCGTTGAGGTGGACGTGATCCAGCCCGTCGAGGACCTCGGCGAGCAGAGCGGCCAGCCGGTCCGGGTCGAAGACCAGGCCCCTTTCGTCGAGCTCCGACGCCTCGACTGAGACCTGGATTCGCCAGTTGTGGCCGTGGATCGGCTCCAGCGAGCCGTCGGCCAGGCGCAGCTGGTGCGAGGACGAGATCCAGCCATCCTGGGTCACCCGGTACATGCGGACCTCCGCGGCCCGTGGGAGCACGGGCGAGCAGGTCTGTAGCATATCGCCAGGCGACCGGCCAGGTTCGGCTTCGTCCGTCAGGGGCCTTCGGGGAACACCTGCTCGCAGCTGTCGGGCATCCCGCCGTCGTCGAAGACACACAGCGACGCGTCGCCGATCTCGTTGCCCGCGCTGTCCCACCAGTAGGTCCGCGCCCCCCGGGAATCCCAGCACTCCACGAAGTCCACGATCCCTCCCAGGTCCCCGCCCTCGAGGGAGCCATCCGCCCGCCCCGGACCGCCGGCCTGCCAGCGGGCGTAGACCCACAGGTCCTCGACCAGGTCGCCGCCGTACACGTCCGCTGCCGCGTCGTAGCACAGCATCCCGCCGTCGGCGTCGCTGCGGTACGCGTACTGGCCGGCGGGCTGGATCACCGCGCCGACCGCGTCGGAGACCACGGTGTCCGCCAGATCCATGCCCACGGCGGTGGCGTCCGGGCCGATCTCGTGCACCACCGAGACCCGACCCCGGTGGGCCGTACCACCGAACACGTCGGGCAGGATCTCGTTCGCGGCGTCCAGGTCCAGCTCGAACTGCCCGGTCCCCTGGCCCAGGGTCATGCCCAGGTAGGTGCCCGAGAGCAACACGTCGTCCAGCTGGCTTCCGACCCCCGGCGCCACCGCGAGCTCGTACGCGTACCTCAGGGGCTCGACCTCCTCCACGTCGAGCTCGTAGCTCACGTCGTACAGGGGGCTGAACTCCGGACCCCAGACCCGCAGGCTCTCCCCGCGGATCTCCGGGGTGTCGGCGGTGATGAACTCGGCCACCCGCAGCACCGACAGCGTCAGCCCGTTGAGGGAATCGGCCAGGGGCGTCATCACCGCCACGGTGACCGCAAGCTCCTCGGCCGGGTACAGGTGGGTGGCGAGCCGGATCCGGGTGCGCGCCGTGTCCGGGACGGCCTCGACGAAGTAGGCGTCGCGCTCGAACCACTCCGCGGGCGTGAGGCCGCAACCGGTGGCGAGCAGCACCCCGGCCAGCAGGAGCAGGCGCCTAGAGCGCCAGGTCGAGCCGGAGCAGCGTCTGGACATGGACATGGCTCTGGTCCTCCACGGCGGTGTCGTTGAGCAGGTAGCCCACGCGGGCGTCCAGGGACAGGCCTGCGCGGTCGCGGAACCGGAAACCCACCCCGCCGTCCACGCCGGCGGAGAACCCCGCCAGCGAGTCCCCGGGGGGCTGCCGGTGATAGCTGAGCATGGCGAAGCGGGGGCCGACGGACAGGCGGAACCCGGACCAGTCGGCCACGAAGCGGTAGGAGGCCCCCGCATCCACGTGGGTCTCGAGGGTCTCGATGGCGTAGTACCCGGGCAGGGTCGTCACCACCCGGCCGAAGGAGGCGTCCACCAGCAGCTCGGTCCGCGGGCGCCCGCGCCACTCCACCCCGAGGCCCAGGCTGACCAGGGGCATGGTGGGGAAGTAGTTCTCCCGCAACGCCGGCTGGGGCACCGCGTGGACCCCGCCCCCGGCGCGAATCAGCACCCGGGTCTTGCGCCGCCAGCGCAGGGTCAACCCCTTGGCCACCTCGTCGTCGAACTCCCGCTCCTCCATGGCGACGTCGCGGATGTCGACCTCCTCGCCTGCCCGGACGGTCACCTGGGCCGACTTGAGCCGTTCGGCGTCCCGGCGCTGGACGATGTAGGTCCCCGGCGCGATGGCCACCCGCAGCGGCTCCGAGGGTTCGGTGATCTGCCCCACCAGCGACCGGCTGCGGCGGCCGAAGATCACGTACTGCCCCCCCTCGTCGGTGGGGAACAGCATCGACGCCGACGCGCTCTGCAGGTCCGCCAGCAGGATCGAACCCTGGCCCGTGAGCTCGTACGCGTACCCGGGGTGCTGGGGTCCCGCCCGGGTGCCGGAGGTGTGGTAGAGCGTCTCGTCGTGGATGTGGCGGTACAGCTCGTCCAGGGTCACCCGCCGGTCCGCGTCGGCGTCCGCCGCACCACGGAGCCCGCTGACCATGAAGTGGGTGAAGAAGGAGCCCGCCAGGGCGTCGGACTCCTGGCTGTACTCGTCGGCCGCCGAGCTGGTGATCACCACCCGCCCCTCGGACGCCAGGGACCCGTCCATCTCCACCAGGAACGCGGGCACCGGGGTGGCCCCCTTGATCCGGGTCGCGGACCCCGCGTGGCAGGCGTCGATCAGCTGGAGCCGGACCGTGGCCCCCGAACCCTCCACCAGCCGGTCCAGCTCCTCGAAGGACACCCGGGAACGCCCCAGCATCAGGCCGTCCCGGTCGGCGTGTCCCGAGTAGAACAGCACCACCAGCGCCTGCTCACCCGGCGACGCCTCCACCTCGCGGGCCCGGGTGGCCATCTCGGACAGGGCCCGGATCAGCTCGCTTCGGCCCGCGTCCGGCAGGAAGCGGACCGACTCGCGGGAGAACCCGCACAGCTCCACGAGCACGTCCCGCACCTTGTGGGCGTCGGCGTCCGCGTAGCGCAGCGGTGCGGTCCCGGGGCCCCCGAGATTCTGGCTGGCCACCACGGCCAGCCGGTGGGTGGCCCCCTGGGCCGCGGTGGCTGGGCCCAGCAGGAAGAGCAGGGCAGCACAGGTCAGGGCCGCGGGGCGCGGATCTCTCACGGAGCGCCGGCCCCCTCCTTGTCCAGGGACAGGACCTCGACCGCGCCGCCCAGGGCCTGTTCGGGCGCCCTTCCGGCCACGGCGGACGCCCCGCCTTCGGTGGCCCAGCGTCGCACCTGGCCCGCCGCGTCCACGGCCTCGATGGGCGCCCCGGTGAGGAAGGCCACGAAGACCTCGGGGCCAGGCGACGCATCCAGCCGGAACCCCTGCTCCAGCAGCCGGCCCGCCCCGCGCTCGACGGGCAGCGACGTCCCGCCGTCGACCGGGAGATAGACCGTCACGTCCCCCGTGCCGTCGATCCCCACCAGGACCAGGTGGTCGTAGTCCCCGGTGTCCACCGAGAACTGCAGCTCGTCGCCGGCGCGAACCCGGGTACCCCCGGCCACCTCGGTCACCACTCCGTCCCTCAACAGCGACGCGTTCAGGTCCGTGATGCCCTTGATCCCGTGGCCCGTCGTCGGCTCCACCGCCCCGTCGTCCGGGGGCAACAGGACGGCGGCGACCACCAGGGCTGCGAAGCCGCCGGCCGCCAGCACCACCAGGGGATCCCGCCAGCGCTCCCACCACGACTCGCTGACCCGGATCTCGGGGTCCTCGGGCACGAAGAGCGCCCGCTCGGCGATATCCGCCTCCACCTCGTCGAAGGGATGGATCCGCAGGAAGGCATCTCGCTCGTCGTCCAGGGCCCGCAGCTGCACGCGGCAGTGCTCGCACGACACGGTATGGGTGGCCACGCTCCGGCGCTCGTCGCCCTTGAGCTCCTCGGCCACGAAACGCTGCAGGGTCCACTCGGATGGGCATCCGGGCGGGGGTTCGGGGCTCTCCAACAACCTCGCCAGCTCGCGATCCTCGCCGGTCACGGTCGCGCCTCCTTCCCGTCGCGGGGCAGCGTCGCCAGCAGCTCCTGCTGCAGGTAGCGCCGGCTCCGCCGAACGAACAGGTTCAGCCGCTTGCGCACCGTGGGCACCGACAGCCCGCAGAGCTGGGCCACCTCGGTCTTGGTCATCCCGTCCAGGTAGTGGTGGATCACCAGCCGTTGCACCCCGGGCTCGAACCGGACGAGCAGCGTGCGGATCAGCTCCGCGCGTTCGATCCCGTCGTAGCCCCGGGTGCCCCGGTCGGTTGGCTCCAACTCCTGGCGGTGGGCGGCGAGCTTCTGTCGCCGGCCCCGCCGGTTGCGGATGACGTTGAGACAGTGGTTGGTGCTGATGCGCATCAGCCAGGTGGAGGGGGCGGCCTCGGCACGGAAGCTCTCGTAGTGGCGCGAGACCCGGGCGAACACCTCCTGGGTCGCGTCCATCGCATCCTGCTCGTTGCCCAGGATGCGAAGGCACCGCCGGTGCACCATCGCGCCGTAGCGGTTGTAGAGGATCTCGACCTGGGTATGGGTCGCGGTCTCGGCCATGGCTCGCCTTGCCGGCTCCCTCCATCCTGTACGGACACACGGGGGGCGAGGAACGGAAAAGAAATTATCAGGGTTCGGAGATCGGGGAGCTGGGAACCGGCTACTTCCCCACGGTCTCGGTCCCGGTCTCGGGCTCGGGCTCGGTCCCGGTCTCGGGCTCGGGCTCGGGCTCGGGCGCCACAGGCAACCGCAGCGGCACGTCGTCCTCCCCCGCGTAGGGGATGTGGTACAGCGGCTCACCCGGCTGGGGGATGTCGTTTACGGCGCCGGCGAACACGATGCCACGGGCCACCTTGTCCCGGCCCCAGGCCGGCCCGCCGGGTAGCTCGATCCCTTCGTCGGCCGCCAGGTGTCGCTCGACCCCGATCAACCCCGACAGGTTGTGCTGGACGTAGTCGTTGCGGATGGGGTTCTGGACGATGTTCTCCTTGAATCCGCCCAGCGCCTTGCGCGGGTTCGGCAGGTAGAAGGAGTTGACCGGGTCGAACTGGAAGGTCATCGAGAAGCCCGCCGACAGGGCGGCCATGTTCAGGTACGACCGGTGGTCGATGCCCGCGAGCTTGCACAGGTCCGCGGTCCCCACCAGCCCCTCCACCCGGCAGCCCACCGGCGTGACGTTGGGGAGCTTGTAGTAGGTGCCCAGGTAGTCCGGGAAGTCCTCGACCATGTCGTGGTCCCGGTTGCGGAACTTGTGCTCGACGGCCGAGGCGATGTTCAGGCAGTGGGTCTGGTAGGCCTCGTCGCCGGTGTGGGCGTACATGTAGCTCAGCGCCATCATCAGCCAGTGGTCGTGGGGCAGCCGGATGGGCTCCTTGTCCTTGTCGCGATCGAAGATCAGCCAGTAGGCGCCCTTGTTGGCGGTCTCGAGCCACAGGGGGTCCTTGTCGATGAAGTAGAACTTGCCCAGGCCGTAGAGGGCCTCGCCGGGGTAGTAGATGCTGTCCTCGGAGGGCACCTGGGCGGTGGGGCCGTAGTCGAAGTAGGAGATGAGCTTGCCGCTCTCGGGGTCCTGCATCTTGACGATGAAGCGGGCGAACTCCTTCATCTCCTCCATGTAGCGCATGTCGCCGGTGGCCTCGGTGTACTGGGCCATGGCCACCAGGGCCAGGCCGGAGCCGCCGAGCTTGGCCTTGCGCTCCTCGATGATGAAGCGGTAGTTGGGGCCCCAGGGACCCGGATCCTCACGCAGCTCCGTGCGCCCGAGGAGGTACTCGAAGCTGCGCTCGGAGGCCTCCTTGTAGGCCGGATCGCGGAAGCGGTCGTAGGCCTGCATCAAGGAGTAGGTCGTGCCCCCGTGGCGCAGCATGTTGTAGCTGTGCGAGTCCCGGTCCTGGACCGGGAAGTACTTGTAGTTGTGCTTGCCGCGGTCGTCGATGATCCGGGCGATGTAGTCCGCCGCGGCCCGGGCGGACGGGGCGAGGGTCTCCCGGGTGGCCTCGTCGTTGGGGATCACGTGATTGCGGTACAGCTCGACGATCCCCTCGCCCTCGGGGCCCTCGATGTAGCTGCGGGTGTAGTAGCGAGAGAACGGGGTGGTGGGCAGGATCACCGTGCCCAGCCCGGCCCGCGCCTCCAGCCGCTCGGTCACCTTCTTGGTGGGCAGGCCCCGCTTCTTGTTGTCGTACAGGCCCTGCTCGACGATCTCCCCCTCCGTGAGGTAGGTGATCTCGCCCCCCTCGCTCTCCATCAGGATGCCCCACAGGCCCACGGACTCCCGCGGAGGCAGGTAGACGTCCTCCTTGAGCTTCTTGCTCATCACCCGGTCGACCACGTCGAGCCGAACCCGGAACTCCGACGGCTCCCGCTTGCCCCACTTGGTCTTGGTGTCGTCCCGGAGGTTCTCGGCCGCGTCGACGATGCTCTCGTAGAGATTGTCGCCCTTGCCGGTGGACACGGGAGCAGGGAAGGTGATGCCGTACGCGGTCAGCCAGACCCGGCGACCCTCGAAGGCGGTCAGCGGATCGTGGTCCGAGGCCTCCGTCTCTTCGCCGCGGAGCACGGCCTTGGCCAGCTCGAGGGCCCCCTCCATCTCCGACCGGTTGCCCAGCACCCCCTCGGCGTCGGTGAGCAACCCGAAGGTCCGCACCCGATGCCCTGCACCCCAGCCGCCGGCGGTGGTGGGCAGCAGGGTACCCAGGGGCTCGAAGTCGGCCAGCCAGCCGCTCCGGCGCGCCATCACGACGCCCAGGACGAGCACAAGCAGCACCATGCCGATCAGCGCGAAGTGGTGGGCCTTCAGTCCTCGCCGCCTGGGTCGTCCTTCGTTCATCGCTCCGTCACTTCCCGTTCCGGGGTACCCTGGTCGGCACCCGAAAATTTCCGCGCCTCCCCCCGGGGCCGGGACAGGATTGCGGCCGACCCCGGCCCTGTCAAGGCGCGCGGCACGCAAGGCGCGTGAACGCGCCGCGTGAGCCCGCGCGAGGAGTGACCCATGACACCGGTGGACCTGCGCAGCGACACGGTCACCCGCCCCACTCCGGCCATGCTCGAGGTGATGCTGGCCGCCGACGTGGGTGACGACGTGTTCGGCGACGACCCCGAGACCCTGGCGCTACAGGAGGAGGCCGCAGCACTGCTGGGATTCGAGGCGGCCCTGTTCACCCCCTCGGGGACCATGGCCAACGAGGTGGCCATCCGGGCCCACACCGAGCACGGGGACGAGATCGTGGTGGAACGGGGGGCCCACATCTACCAGCACGAGGGCGCGGCGCCGGCGGCGCTCGCGGGGGTCACGCTCTGCCTGCTCGACGGCGAGGGTGGCCTGCTCTCTGCGGACCAGGTGGAGGGGGCGATAAGGGACGCCCCGGCGGGTGGCCACCACCCCTACACCACTCTGATCTGCGTCGAGAATCCCGCCAACGAGGGCGGGGGGGTGGTGTACCCCCTGGCGCGCACCGACGAGTTGCTGGCCATGGCGGAGCGCCGGGGGATCCCGGTCCACCTGGACGGCGCCCGCCTGTTCAACGCCGCCGCGGCCCTGGGCGAGCCCGTCGCCCGCCTGGCGAGGGGTTTCGCGTCCGTGTCGATCTGCCTGAGCAAGTCCCTGGGGTGCCCCGTGGGATCGCTCCTGCTGGGAAACCGAGCCTTCGTGGAACGGGCGCACCGCTTCCGCAAGATGTTCGGCGGCGGGATGCGCCAGACCGGCTACCTGACTGCCGCCGGCCGCTACGCCCTGGCGCACCACGTGGATCGGCTGGCCGAGGACCACGCCCACGCCCTCCAGCTCGCCGAAGCCGTGGCCGACGGGGGCGGGGAGATCGATCTGTCGACCGTGCAGACCAACATGGTCTACTTCCGCGTCCCCGATGCCGCGGGGGTGGTGGCCGAGCTGGCCGCCGAGGGTGTCCTGTGCCTGAACCTCGACCCGACCCGGATCCGCCTGGTGACCCACCTGGACGTGACCTCGGATGGCGTGGAGCGGGCCGCGGGGGCGCTGCGTCGGGTCCTGCGGTCACGGGCGACGTGATCCGCGACGCTTCACCCGTCGAGGCCGATCCGCGGGGACTCGAGCCCACGTACCACTGGACGTCCGACCGCGGTGTCCGGGTGGCGTCCTCCGTGGCCGATCTGATCGAGATCCAGCGCGCCCAGGGTGTGCGCCCGACCCTCGACGAGGTCGCCCTCGGGGACACGGTGACCTTCGGCACCCCTCTGGGACGGCGGACCCTGGTCCGGGGGATCGCCCGTCTCCACCCTGGTGAGGCCCTGACGCCCGGAGGGGAGCCCCGCCCGCCGGTCTGGCCCCGGCGACCACCGCTGGACCCCGCCGATCGGTCGAGCTGGATCGGTGCCTACCTCGACGCGCTCCGCGGGACCCTGGACGACCGCATCGACCGGCGCGACGTCCTCGGCTGCACCCTGTCCGGAGGCCTGGATTCCCGCACCTTGCTGGCCCTGCTGCGCGACCGGGGGTGCGCCCCCCTGGCCGTCACCTTCGGGCCCCCGGGCCACCCGGACCGGGAGGTGGCGGCGGCGGTCGCCGAGGAGGCGGGGGTGGAGCACCTGGTCTCGGAGATCCCCCCGGATGGTCCCCTCCCCCACCTGGACGAGGTGGCGCGGATGACCGCGGGCACCGGCAACCTCGCCCTGCTCGCGGGTGTGTGCAGTCACGCCGAGGTGGAGGGGAGGATCGACCTGCTGGTCAGCGGCGCATCGGGAGACGCTCTGTTCGGCCCCCTCCCCCCCGCGGTCCCCGGCGATCCCCAGGGCCTGAGAGCCACACTCTCCCCGCTGAGGGAAGACCGTCGCCGCGCCCTGCTGGCCGACGCTCCCACCGTGGACGATCGGCTCGAGGAGGCCCGCGCCCTCCCATGCCCTGCCGCGGATGGGGACGCGGCGAAGCTGGTCCATCTCCTGCGCTGGCGCCAGGCCACCGTGATCGCAGACGGCGTCCGGCTGCGGGCGAGACACACGCCGGTGGTAGCGCCGTTCCTGGGGGCGGGTTGCCGGGCCCTCGCCATGGGGCTCCCCGCCGACCTCAGGGAGGGGCGAACCCTGCAGCGGCTGGCCCTGGAGCGGCTGGCCCCCGACCTGGCGGCCTTGCCCCGGGTCCCTGCGCCGCCGGCCCGCCCGGCGTTCCGGGCGGCGCGGTACCTGCGGGGACGCGCGGACCACCTGGCCCGCAACCTCTGGCTCCGGGGAACGCCTGACCGGGCCGCCCTGTTCGACATCCAGAGCGCGCTGCGCAAGCGGCCCGCGTGGAGGGAGGCGGTCGAGGGCCTCTGCGCCGCGCCCCCTCCGGGAATCGAGGCCGGCGGACTCGAACGCCTCTGGCGACGCCACCTCCACGGTCGGGACAACCTGGGGCTGCTCTTCGGCCGGTTGCTCGTGATCCAGCGCTTCGTGGAGCGCTACCTGTGCTGATGGGGATCGGCGGCCGCTCTAGCGGCTGGTGGCGGCCGACTTGAGGAACTCGGGGAGTTCGAAGGGATCGTCCCGCTCCGAGATGCCCTCGCCGGAGGAGCTGGCGGTGACGCCCTCTTGGGGTGGGGGGTCGGTGACGCCCTCGTAGGACGGGTTGTCGGTGAACCCGTCCAGGGAGTTGCGGTCCGGGTCGAGGGTCGGGGGGACATCCACCGAGTTGAGCTCCTCGCAGGGAGCCAGGGAGGCCAGGGCCTCCAGGCGCTTGACACCCGTGGGCATCAGGAGCGCGGACACGACCTTGGGCTCCTTGACCCCTCGGCGCTTGCTCTCCCTGCGGATGAGCCGGGCCGCCTCCAGGAGCGAGTCGGGGGGATCCTCGGGTACCCCCCCGCGTTGGTGCTCGACCCAGGTACGTAGCGCGAGTCGCGCGAAGCGGAAGGCGCGGTGGCGGGATTTCCGGGTGGCGCGGTCGACAGACCGCCGGGTCATCAGGCTGAGCGTGCCCAGCACAAGTACGACCACGATGAGAATCGTGCCCAAAGGATCCATGCCGCCTCCCATCGATGTGCCGATGGATCCCCGCCATATCGCACCGACGTCGAAGCGGAACCGAAGGCCGTGGAGGCTAAACCTCCTCGCCCTTCTAGTCGGAAAAGATATCATGGTGGGGTCCACGACGGTACGGTTTTTTGGTTTTCCACCCCGGGAGGATCGGTGAGCAGACGCCCCACCCGCGGCCCTGCCTGCGCGCCGCGCGCCCGGTGCGGAAGCGCCCGTGCCCTCGTCCTGGCAAGTTTCCTGACCCTCCTCTGTGGATCCGTGAGCGCCGCCGCTGACGAGGACCCCGTAGCGCCCGACAAGGAGTCCGCGCGGGCGGTGTTCTTCGAGGGCCTGGACCTGCAGGAGGCAGGCGATATCGAGGGGGCGGTGGCCCGCTACGAGCTCGCGCTGGCCGACGATCCCGAACTCCACCAGGCCCGGCTGTACCTGGCCGAGTGTTTCCACGAGCTGGGGCTGGACGGCAGAGCCCGCGAGCAGCTGGAGATCTACCTGTCGACCCCCTTCCCGGGCGCCGATCCCGCGCGGGCTGCGACGCTGATGCTCGAGTGCGGCGGAGATCCCGAGTCCGTCACCGGCTCGTCCGAAGACGACGGCGGCGAGGCCGAGGGGACGCTCAGGAGGACCTCGGGGGAGCGCGACGTGAGCTGGCGCGCCCTGGCCGTCGAGGCGGGCGCCTCGGTGAATCACTGGGCCAACGAGATCGGACTGGTGGCCGCGGGGCCCTCGCTGGAGCTCCGCTGGCTGCCCCTGAGGTACCTCGAGGTGGGGCTCGGCGGAGGTGTGGGATTCGGCTCCCACCCCCAGGGTTCCCCGGTCATCCGGGTGCCCGAGGTGGCACCAGGGGTGGCGGGATCGATCCCCGTGGGGCGAATCCGCCTGGTCGGCGGCGTCCAGGTCCCCGTCACCTTCAGCAAGCTGCCGACCGGCCCCCGGGCCGACCTGGGCGTCCGCGGTCGGCTGGGAGTTCGCATCGCGTTCGGCAAGTCCCCCCTGTACGCGGCCATCTTCGCCGAAGGCGGGTACCTGGTGACCCCGACCCTCGGCGGGAGCGTGCGGCTGGGCGCCCAGTTCGGGCCGGAGAGGAAGTGAGATGACGCGCATCCCACCGGCCATCGGCCCCCTCTGCGTCGCGCTCGTGCTCCTGCTGTCGGCCTGCACCGACCGGGAGGGAAACGACTGGATCGGCTTCTGGGGCGGGGAGGAACCCGGGGACGACGACACCTCCGGGGACGACGACGTCACCGGCGATGACGACGACGCCACCGGGGACGACGATGCCACCGGGGACGACGACACCACGGGCGATGACGACGACACCACGGGCGATGACGATTCCAC
>CAZITQ010000127.1:0-27892 GCA_964542165.1 uncultured Rickettsiales bacterium | reverse complement strand
TTCCTCAACGAGATCGGCCTGGACCCCGGCATCGACCACATGAGCGCGATGCGGGTCATCGACGACGTCCACGGACGCGGCGGGCAGATCGTGGGCTTCCACTCCTGCTGCGGCGCCCTGCCGGCCCCCGAGGCCGCCACCAATCCGTGGCGCTACAAGTTCTCGTGGAGCCCCATCGGGGTGATCCGGGCGATCCACAACTCGGGCAAGTTCCTGCGCGGCGGCGAGGTCGTCGACGTGCCGGAGGAGGAGCTCTTCCGCCTGGTGCAACACGCGGACGTGGAGGACGTGGGCAGGCTGGAGATCTACACCAACCGGGACAGCCTGGGGTATGTGGAGCTGTACGGCATCCCCGAGGTCCGGGACATGTTCCGCGGCACGTTCCGCTACGACTCCCACTGCGCGGCGTGGGACAAACTCGTGCAGCTCGGCGTGTTCGACGAGGAGGTCCAGCGGGACCTGGCGGGCAAGACCCTGGCCCAGGTGCTGGCCGAGGTGGCCGACGTCCCGGTCGAGGGCCTGGAGGCGGCGCTGGAGCAGCGGTTCGGGGTGGCCAACGACGATCCCTTCATGGAGCGGCTGCGCTACGCGCGGATGTTCAGCGACGATCCCTGCCCGCTGGACTCCGGCTCGATCTGCGACGTGATGGTGCACCAGCTCGAGAAGCTGCTCTTCCTCGGAGAGCAGGAGCGAGACATGGTCGTGTTGCGCGACGAGTTCCAGGCCGAGTTCCCGGATGGCAGGCGTGAGCGACACGTGTCCCAGCTCGTGGACTTCGGCATCCCCGGTGGCGATTCGGCCACGGCGCGCACGGTGAGTCTGCCCGCGGCGGTGGCCACGCGGATGGTCATCGAGGGTTCCATCGACGTGGTGGGGGTCTTCGCTCCCACGGACGCGCGGATCTACGACCCGGTCCTGGACGGCCTCGAGGAGCTCGGCATCCGCTGTGTCGAGACCATGGAGGTCCTCTAGCGATGCGCTTCGTGGTCATCCAGGAGACCAAGAATCGCTGGGAGCGGCGAACCCCCCTGACCCCGGACCACGCGCGCACCCTGGGCGCCGAGGAGGGCGTCGACCTGGCCGTGGTCGGCAGCGACCTGCGGATCTTCCCCGACGCCGAGTACCGCGAGGCCGGAGCCCAGGTCGTGCCGTCGGCATCGCAGGGGCAGGTGGTGCTGGGGATCAAGGAGCCGCCGCTGGCGGAGGTGGGGGCGAACCAGGTCTTCCTGGTCTTCTCCCACACCATCAAGGGCCAGGCCTACAACATGCCACTGCTCGAGCGGTTCCTGGACCAGGGGTCGACCCTGATCGACTACGAGCGGATCGTGGACGATCAGGGGCGCCGGCTGATCGCCTTCGGGCGGTTCGCCGGGATCGCGGGGGCCATCGACACCGTGTGGTCCCTGGCGCGCCGGCTGGACGCCCTGGGGATCGAACACCCCCTGGTGGACGCCCGTCCGACCCACGAGTACGCCACCATCGAGCGCGCCTGGTCCGCCATGCAGGCCCTGGGAGAGTCCATCCGCACCCAGGGTTTCCCCGCCGAGATGGCGCCGGTGACCCTGGGGATCATCGGCTGTGGGAACGTGGGGCAGGGGGCCGGGGAGGTCCTCGACCAGCTCGGGGCCCGCCAGGTGTCCGTGGACGACCTGGGGTCCCTGGATCCGGATCCCCGGGTGCTCTACCGGGTCGACCTGGTGGAGGAGGACCTCTACGAACGCCGGGACGGCAGCGCGTTCGAGCTCCAGGACTACTACGACCACCCCGAGCAGTTCCGCTGCGTGGCCGACGGCTTCCTCGATCACCTGACCGCCCTGGTCAACACCGCCTACTGGGATGCCCGCTATCCCAGGGCCGTGACCAACGCGTCCCTGCGACGCTTCGCGGACTCCCGCTCGCGGATGCTGGTCATCGGCGACATCGCCTGCGATGTGGAGGGGTCGGTGGAGGCCACGGTCAAGTGCACCGATCTGGACCAGCCGACCTTCGTCTTCGATCCCGTCACCGGGAAGGCGACGGACGGATTCGGGGGCACCGGGACGGTGGTGATGTCGGTGGACAACCTGCCGTGCGAGCTGTCCGCAGAGGCCTCGCGGACCTTCGGTGACGTGCTCGTGGGGCTGCTGCCGGGTCTGGCCGCCGCCGATCTGTCCGCGGACCTCGACGACGCCGGGCTGCCCGGGGAGCTGAAGCGCGCCGTGATCGCCTGGCGGGGTGAGCTGACCCCCGACTACGCCTACCTCCAGCAGTCGCTGGACGAGGCCAGGAAGGGGTGAGCCGCCCCACCGCACCCGCGCCGGCCCATCTGGTGGACCCCGAAGGCCGGCTCCAGTACGGCGTCTGGCGGGAGCCGCTGCGGGAGGTCGACCTGGACCGGGCCCGTATACGGGGCGCGGGCCTGGGTCTGCCCCTGGCCGCCACCCGGTTCCGGCTCAAGCAGTGGCAGCACGTCTGTGTGGTCACGCCGGACCTCCTGCTGACCTTCGCCGTGGTGGACACCCGCTACCTCGGCCTGTCCTGGTGCCACGTGTTCGCCCTGGACGGGAGCCAGAACTTCGAACACAGGCGCATGGCCCCCCACCTGAGGACCCACGTGGCCCGGGCGCTGTGGTGCGATCGGACCACCACCGAGGCGCGCGGGTTCCGGGTCGAGATCGCCAACCTCCTCGTCGACGGACACCACCGGGCGAGGCTCGACATCGCCGCCGCCGGCGACCTCCCCGCCGTGTCCGCCGAGCTGCACTGCCTCCACGACCTGGACGCGGTGGAGCCGCTGGTGGTCTGTCTGCCGCTCCCCGGGGGTCGGGGGATGTATTCCCACAAGGTGCCCCTGCCCGTGGAGGGGACCGTGCGGGTCGGAGAGCGCGACTTCCGGGTCTGCAGGGACGAGGCCTTCGCGATCTTCGACGTGCACAAGGCCCACTACCCCCGGCACACCGTGTGGAACTGGGCCACCCTCGCCGGACACGACAGCGAGGGCCGGGCGGTGGGCCTCAACCTCACCCGCAACATCTGCCTGGACGAGGAGACCCTCAACGAGAATGCGGTCTGGCTGGATGGGCGGATCACCCGCCTGGGCCCGGCCCGGTTCGCCTTCCAGCGCAACGATCCCCTGGAGCCCTGGCATCTGACCACCACCGACGGACGGGTGGACGTGGAGTTCCAGCCCCTGGGGATGCGCAGCGAGAACGTCCGGCTGGGACTGGTGCGCTCGGTCTTCCAGCAGCCCTTCGGCCGCTTCCGGGGCACGATCCGGGTGGACGACGAGCCCGTGGTGATCGACGGTCCCCTGGGCGTCTGCGAGGACCACGACGCCCTCTGGTGACCACCCCCGCCGGACCCCGCATGTCGTTGCGTTCCCGGGCCGTCTGGGTTACGTAGGAGCCCAACCTGGAGTACGTACGAATGAGGGCTAGCGCCCGCGCGAGAGGGGGGGCGGTGGAGTGAGCGTCATCGGCTCCGACGGCGGGGTGGTCGGCGTGTTCGGCCACGCCGGGGCCACCCGCCTGGCTTTCGCCGGCGCCCTCGCCCTGGGCCACCGGGGCCGAGAGGCGGCGATCATCGCCGCCCGGGGCGAACGGGTTCAACGCACGCTCCTGGTCGCCGACGAGGCCGCCGGGCTTCCCGCCGAGCTGGACACCGCCTCGCGTCTGGCCGTCGCCTCCGTCGCGCCCCGCCGTCGTACAGGAGGTCGCTCCACCGTCCCGGTGGTGGCCCAGACGGTGCTCGGGCCCCTGGGCGTCACCACGACCGGACGCCTGGTGAACGCGCCCAGCCTCGAGCGCGATCTGCTGGCCAGCGGTTCGGTTCTGACCCAGGGGTCGGACGCGGAACTCCTGCTGCACCTGGTGGCCCAGTCCAGTCAGCGCACCCTGGTCAATCGCCTGGTGGACGCCCTGCTGCAGGCTCGCGGAGGGTTCGCCGTACTGGTGGCCGCGCCCGGCAGGCTCGTGGCGGTCCGCGATCCGCTGGGGTTGCGCCCCCTGAGTCTGGGCCGGCGGGGGACCGCGGTGCTGGCGGCCACCGAGAGCCGGGCCATCGCCCGCATGGGTGGCAGCGAGGCACGCGAAGTCGAGCCGGGCGAGATGGTGATCCTCGACAGCGACGGCATCACCAGCCTGTTTCCCTTCCCCCGCAGCCAGCCCCGCCCCTGCCTACGGGAGCTGGTCACCCTCTCCGCGGCGGACTCGGTCTGTTGCGGCATGAGCGGTTTCGAGGTCCGCAAGGCCGTCGGTGCGCGGCTCGCAGCCGAGAGCCCGGTGGGGGCGGATGTGGTGACCTCCCTGTCCGCGGCCAACGATCCGGTGGCCCTCGGGTTCGCCGAGCGGACCGGTCTGGGGTTCGTGCCCGACCTGGTCGATCTGGGTCCCCGGGGCGGGGCGACCCTCGCCCAGCGCGAGGTCCTGGTCACCGCCACCGAGCCGGTGGTGCGGGGCAAGCGGATCGTGTTGGTCCACGACACGGTGGGACCGGAGGTGCCCTGGAGCGGCGTGGTGCGCGCCCTCACCCGCGCCGGAGCCCGCGAGATCCACCTGAGGATCGGGGGCCCACCCACCCGCTTCCCCTGCCTGTACGGGGTCGCGCTGCTGCCCCCCACCACCGTCGGAGGAGGGGACCGGCGTCCGGACGAGCTGGCTGCCGAGCTCGAGGTCGCCTCGGTGGGCTGGCTCGAGCTGAATCCGCTGCGGGAAGCGGTCCAGAGTCCCGTCGACAACGCGTGTGACGGTTGCTATTCGGGCCGTTATCCCCTCGAACACGACGATCCGGACCAGCCCCAGCTCACCCTCTTCGACGCCTGAGGGGCGCCCCGCGCGGCCGCGTGGAAGCGGGCTGTGCGCGGCCCGCGCGTGGCCCGCGGGAGTCCAACTGCGCTATCCTGTAAAATCGATCGGGGGGACCGGTCCACCGGGGGCCGTTGCAGGGAGAGGAATGCCGATGGAGAACGTGGTCGTCGGGATCGATCTGGGAACCACCAACAGTTGCGTTGCGGTGGTGAAGGACGGCCGACCCAAGATCATCGAGGACGAGCGCGGCTACAACATCCTGCCGTCCTGTGTCGCCTACAAGTCCAAGGGCAAGTTCGTGGTCGGCCACGGCGCCAAGGCGATGATCCTGACCAGTCCGGCCCAGACCGCCTACGCGGTCAAACGGGTCATTGGTCGGAAGTACAACTCCCCGGAGGTCCAGGAAGCCGTCAAGCGACTGACCTACGACTTCATCGAGGGGGAGGGCCAGGACGTGCTGGTGCGCCTGGGTGAGGTCGAACTCACGCCGTCGGAGATCGCTTCGATCATCCTCAAGTGCATCAAGGAGGTCGCCGAACGCCACATGGGTGCCAACGTCACCCAGGCCGTGATCTCCGTGCCCGCGTACTTCAACCATGCCCAGCGAACCGCCACGATCGAGGCCGCCCGCCTCGCCGACCTGGAGTGCCTCAGGCTGATCAACGAGCCCACGGCGGCCGCCCTCGCCTACGGTTTCAAGAAGGACCTGGAGAAGCGGGTCGCCGTGTACGACCTGGGTGGCGGGACCTTCGACATCTCGGTACTGGACATCGGCGCCGGGGTGTACGAGACCCTGGCGACCGGGGGTAACTCCTACCTGGGTGGCGAGGACTTCGACTACCGGGTGGTGGACTACCTGGCCGATCAGTTCAAGGCCGAGCACGGGGTGGACCTGCGCGAGGACCGGATGAGCCTCCAGCGGCTCAAGGACGCCGCAGAGCGCGCCAAGTGCGAGCTGAGCTTCGTGGACAAGACCCCGATCCTCGTGCCGCGGATCTTCGACAACCTCAACCTGGAGACCACCCTCACCCGCGAGACCCTCGAGACCCTGGTGGACGATCTGATCAAGGAGACGATCCGTCTGACGAGCGAGGCCCTCCGGGACGCCAACGTGACCCTCGAGGAGCTGGACGAGATCATCCTCGTGGGTGGCATGACCCGGATGCCCAAGGTCCAGGAGGCCATCCGCGTGTTCTTCGGCATGGCGCCGTGCAAGGGGGTCCATCCCGAGGAGGTCGTGGCCATCGGATCGGCGGTCCAGGCGTTCTCCCTGGAGGACGAGGCGGACGGCCATCTGCTGCTCGACGTCACCCCGTTCAGCCTCGGGATCGACACGGCCGGGGGCTACATGGGCACGGTGGTCGATCGCAACACGACGCTCCCGGTGTCCATGACCCGGACCTTCACCACCGTCCGGGACAACCAGGAGGTGGTCAAGGTGGTCGTGCGCCAGGGCGAGGGCGAGAAGGCGGACGAGAACGAGGCCCTCGGCGAATTCTCCCTCGAGGGGATCCGCGAGGCGTCCAAGATGGAGCCCCGGGTCGACGTCACGTTCAAGATCGACGCCAACGGCATCCTGCACGTGACCGCCATGGACCGGGACACGGGTGAGGCCCAGACCGTCAACATCCGCGACTACATGGAAAAGGCGGCCGGCGAGGTCGCGGGCACCACCGATGTGCAGCTGGCCAAGGACCTGGAGAGTGGCGCGACGGCGGGAGGGGAGGGCGGGCCGCCCAAGGACGCGGAGGCCTCGGGCATCTTCGGTCGGCTCAAGGGATTGTTCGGAAAACAGGACGGCAAGGCTGCGCCGGTCTCGTCGGCGACCGGGGAACCGGGCACGGAGGTCGCCGACCGCTCGGCGGCGTCGCCCGCGGAATCCGCCACCGACGTGGCAGACCGTTCCGACAGCTCGCCGGCGCCCGACCCCGGCACCGACGTGGCCGACCGGCGGGCCGACGAGGCACCGGCGCCCCCGACGACCACCGAGGTGGCCGATCGGGACGCGCCGGCCGACGAGGCGGCGTGGATCTCGCCCGACGACGTGGAAGAGCTCCCCTCCAGCACCGAGGTCGCCGAACGCGGTGCCCCGGACGCGGCTGCGGGCGAACCCGGCATTGCCGATGATCTGAGGGCGAGCTTCGACCAGCTGGGCGCCGATGACCCCGACGCCACGGCCGTGGCGCCCAGGGCTGCGGACGGTGGTGTCGCCGACCTGGGGGGCGACGCCATGATCCCCGTGGACGACCTCCCCGCGCCCGCCCCCGACGGCTTCGACGGCGGATCGCTGGACGGTGACGACGATCCATTCGCCGTCCGCGAGCGCCCCCAGCTGGATCCCTTCGGCATGGGCGCCGGCGGTCCCGATCCCTTCGGCGGCGAGGGCGCCGGGGACGCCGGGGACCCCTTCGCCTCGAACGTGGAACACTCGCGCAAGACCCGCAAGTCCGCGGGCGTGAACACCCTGCCGATGGACTTCGACCCGGCGGACAGCCCGGTCACCCACAAGGCGGCCGGCAAGAAGCCCGCGCGGCTCAAGATCCGCTACAAGAAGGCCGCGACCTTCGTCAACGAGTTCACCGAGAACCTCGAGCGCGGCGGGACCTTCATCAAGACCGGCAAGCCGCTGGAGTGCGGCCGTCGTTGCCATTTCGAGCTGACGGTGCCGGGCAAGGACGATCCGGTGCGGATCCGGGGAATGGTGGTCTGGTCGAGTCGGGGAATCGACGAACTACCGGATGGACAGAAGGCCGGGATGGGTGTCCGTTACGAGGTCGAGGACGCCCAGGGGTTGGCCGACCTGGCCGCCGCGGTCAAGGATCTCACCGAGTAGCCGAGACCTCGGCCGCCGGACGACCCCCTACATCGTCAATCCGCCGTCCAGCACGATCACCTGGCCGGTGATGTATCGGGCCGCGTCGCTGCACAGGAACACCACGGTCTCGCCCACCTCCTCGGAGGTGCCCAGTCGGCCCATGGGGATGAACTTGAGCATCTCCTTGAGGTACATGTCGCCCAGCTTGGCGGTCATGTCGGACTCCACGAAGCCGGGAGCCACCGCGTTGACGGTGATGTTTCGGCTCGCCAGCTCCTTGGCCATCGCCTTGGTGAAGCCGATGATGCCGGCCTTGGACGCGCTGTAGTTGGCCTGGCCCTTCATGCCGACCATACCGCTCACGCTGGTGATGTTGATGATCGTGCCCCGCCGGTTGCGGATCAGGCCCCGGCACGCCTGGTGGGTCACGTTGAAGCACCCGCCCAGGTTGGTCCCCACCACGTCGGAGAAGTCCTCTGGCTTCATCGCCATCAGCAACTTGTCCCGGGTGATGCCCGCGTTGTTGACCACGATGTCGATACCGCCGAGGAACTCGGTAGCGGCCTTGATCAAGGTCCCGGCGTCCTCGAATCGCGACACGTCCGCCTGGACCGCCTCGGCCTTGCGTCCCAGCTCACGGATCGAGGTCACCACGGCCTCGGCCTCGTCGGCGGACTGGTTGTAGTTGATCACCACGTCCGCGCCCGCCCCGGCCAGCGCCAGGGCGATGGACTTGCCGATGCCGCGGCTACCGCCGGTCACCAGCGCACGCTGTCCCTGCAGATCCATCGATTCCTCCTGTGACACGGGCCGGTCACGACCCGTGGAGAGCCGGTTCTATGCGCCGTCACCGGCAGTGTCAATCGGGGTGTCGCGGGCCCGGATGCGGGGTCAGCGCAGGGGGATCACGATCTCCTGGACGTGGAAGCGCCGGCCGACCTCCTCGGGGGTCTTGCCGTAGGGCTCCAGGAGCTCCGGCGGGAGGCGGTGGTACCACAGCTCGACCTCGACGCGCAGGTCGGCGGGCGCCGTGGTCTTCTTGCCGGGCGTGACCAGGTAGTCGAAGGTCGCCACCCCCCCGGCGGGGATCCGGGTGTCCTCACCCGCCTCGTGCTCCCCCTCCAGGTCGACCTGTCTCCGCAGCGGCCAGGAGGCGGGCTCCGCTTCCATGCCCTCGACACCGTCGGCGTGAATCCGGACCTCGATCCAGGCGTGGGGGTTGCCGGTGGGCACGTGGTGTCCCGCGCCCGTGTTCATCACCGTGACCTGGATCGGCAGCTCCGTGCCGCGCTGGAGCTCGGGGGGGACCGGCGAGAGCTGGACCGTGAACGCCCGGGCCAGCATCGCGTCGTCGTCCGAACCGCGGACGTCGTGGCTGCGGTGGGCGGCGAAGCGCGATCCGGACACCGGCCCCACCGTCAGAGGCATGTGGCAGTCCGAACATCCCACGCCGGCCACGGCCCAGGGGCTCTCCTCCCACTCCCGGTAGGTGTTGTACAGGGGTTGTTCCTCGGTCCCGGGCCAGGCCAGCTGATGACACGCGGCGCAGGTGACGGGCTGGACCAGGTCGGGATGGTGGTAGACCGGGTGGGGCGATTCGTCCGGGCGCAGGGTCCGCGGACCGTACACCACGCCGTCGCGCACGTGGCATGCCGCGCAGGTCACGCCCTCGGCTCGCAGCGTCGGATCGAAGCGGGGATTGGGGTCCAGCCGTGGCTTGGACAGGGCGTTCTCGTCGTAGCCCCGGACCAGCTCGGCCCGCTGGTTCTGCAGGGGGAGGTGGCACCTCAGGCAGTAGGTCGGTTCCCCCGCGCCCTCCAGGGCCTCCTGGTACAGGGGGGAGTGCCAGGCCTGCCCGTGGCCCGATTCCCGCCACTGCTCCACCACCGGGCCGTGGCACGCGTTGCAGCTCTGGGCCGACAGGGACGGCAACGAGTCCGGCACCTCCTGGAAGGGGACGGATGCCTCCCCGCTGGCGAAGAGGACCGTGGTGGGCGGGGGGGTGTCGGGGCCGCCCTCCTCCGATCCGGATTCGTCGGGTTCGTCCTCCTCGCCGGGCAAGGCCAGGCCCGCGTGGACCGGCAGGAGGAGGCACAGGAGCAGGGCGCCGAAGGGGAGCGTCAGGCGTGTTCGCATGGGGTCAGAAGTTGATCACTTTGGGGTTGTCGGGGCGGGTCGTCCGCGGCAGTTGTACGAACGCCTCGGGATCGTAGATCGAGAGGTAGGTCGCGTACATCTGGGTCACTCGCTTGGTGTACTTGCGGGTCTCGTTGAAGGGGATCTCCTCCACGAATTCCTCGAGCCCGACGTTGTGCTTGCTGCGGAGCCACCGCCCGATGTTGTGTGGGCCCCCGTTGTAGGACCCCACGGCGAGGGGGAACTGGTCGTCGTACCTATCCATCAATCGGCCCAGGTACCAGATGCCGAAGTAGACGTTGGCCTCGGGATCGCGCAGCAGCTCGTCGGAGTAGGAGCCGTAGCCCGACAGCCGGCTCACCCGCGAGCCCGTCCCGGGCATGATCTGCATCACCCCGGTGGCGCCGGCGCGTGAGACCACCGTGGGGTGGTACACGCTCTCGATGCGCATCAACCCGAACACCAGCATCGGATCCACGTCGAAGCGCTCGCAGAGCTCCCAGACCCGCTCTCCGTACGCCAGGGGGAAGGCCTGACGCCAGGCGAGCAGGGCGTCGGGGTCGCTGCGGGTGTCGGCCGCCAGCCGGTAGGCCCCCGACGAGGCCTTGGCCATGTGATGGGGGGCCTCGGTGAGGATGAACAGGTCCCGCCAGGCCAGGCCGTCGGTGCGCAGCTCGAGCATCCGAGCCCACCGTTCCTCGTCCCGCAGGGGGGGCAGCAGGGCCTTGCTCTCGTCCTCGGTCTCGGACTCGGTGGGGCGGCCATCCGCCTCGGACTCGGTCTCGGCAGCGCCGCCATCCGCCTCGGACGCGGTCTCGGGTTCCGCCTTCTTCGCCGCCTCGTCCAGCTCCTCCTGGTAGGCCTCGAGCGCCTTGCGGATCTTGCGGCTCTTGCGGGCCGCGCCGATCTCCTCGTACATCCCGGCCACGAACTGGCCCGGCTCTCCACGGAACCCCAGCGCCGTGATCTCGTAGATCGCCGGCAGCAGGGGCCAGACCTCCTCGTGGCTCTCGGCGAACCGAGCCAGGGAGGCCAGGGCCCTGTCCCGGTCGTACCTCTGGCCCACCTCGACGACCGGGTAGCGGACGTGGGTCGAGGCGCGATCGATGGGCATCATCGCCGGGGCCGGTTCCCCTTCCGGATAGGGCCAGTCCATGCGCGCCCACATGGCCTCGGAGACGTCCCCGTCCGTGGGGGCGCCTCCCTCGTATCCGACGGCACCGAGGCCGTCGTCCGCCCCGGTCGGGATCAGCGGCCTGCCGTCCACGTCGAGGGCCCGCGGCTGCAGCGCGGGGTTCGCGTCCCGCGCCTGCGCGGGGGTCGACGCGACCAGATCGGCAAACAGGGCCTCGAGGTCGCGCCCCCCGGGATCGTCCGGAGGCACGGGCAGATCCACGTCTTCGGGGGCCGGCCAGCGGCCGTCCCTGGCGACCCCCACCGCCCGCTCGTCCCGGCGGGCCCGCCGCTTGCGGCTCTCGATGACCTGGGAGTACCAGTCGTCCGGGTGATCCCGGAGGATGACGTTGAAGTCGGCGCGGGCCGATCCGGTGCGATCCAGGGCCAGGTGACACTTGGCGCGATAGAACCGGGCGGACTTGGCGTGGGTGCCGTTGGCCTCGACCAGGGGCGTCATCGCGTCGATGGCCTCCTCGTACTTCTCGGCCCGGTACATGCTGTAGGCGGTCATCCAGCGATAGAACCCGCTGCTGGGCTTGTCCCGATAACAACGTGCCCAGGCGTCGTGGGCGTTCGCGTAGTCCGCGCCGTTGGTGTAGTACCAGGCCAGATCCTGCTCGACTCCGCCGAAGTGTCCCGACCGGCGGTACTGGGTACGGGCGATCTCGGCGTACTTGGCCGCATTGGGAAAGTCGCCGACCTTGTTGAACCCGCGAATCGCCCGGGCCAGGTATTCGGCCGCCGCCGACTTGCCTCGCAGGGATTCGAACTTGCGCACGTTCTCGTGTGCGATCTTGCTGTACTGGCGGGTCGCGAGCTGGAACTTGTACTTGTTGTCCTCGAGCTTCTCGAAGAACTCCGACTCCGGCTGATCCTCGTACTTCTCCCACAGCTCGGTGAACAGGGCATAGGCCTGGTCGAACTGGTACCGCTTGAGGGTGTTGGCCCGGCTCCATTTCTGCTCGTCGGTGAGCTCCGGAACGTCGTGCCCCGCCTCCCGCATCCGGATCAGCCCCTCCTCGGCGGCGTCGCCGTGGTTGGCGTAGCGGTGGTGGAGCATGAGGCTGGTGTACATCCGGATCGCCACGTCCGTGTTGCCGGCGACCTCGTAGGCCCGCGCGATGGCGACCTGGATCCGTTCTTCGATGTTCTCGTCCTGGTGGGCCTCTTCGTACTCCTTGTACATGGCGATCGCCGTGCCCGCGCGCCCCGCCTCCCGGTGGGCGTCGGCGATGAGCAGCGTGCAGTCGTCGAAGTGAGGACCGTTGGGGAAGCGCTCGCGGTACTGCTCGCACTCGGGGATCGCGGCGACGTACTTGCCCCGCTGGAAGTCGACGAGCGCCTCGTAGTACAGGGCGAAGACCGCCAGGGGATGTTCGGTGGTCCGTACCCGGTAGAAGTGGAGCGAGGCCAGCTGGTAGTCACCCGTGAGCATGCTCAGATAGGCGTAGAGGTAGTTGGCCCGGATCCAGCTCCCGTCCCGCTTGCCCTTCTCCTCGAAGTAGACCTCGAGTTCGCGTCGGGCGCGGTCGGGGTCTCGCTGGCGGAACCACTCGACGGCCTTGTCCAGGCTGCCGGTGGGCAGGGCGGACTCGGGGGGGAGCCCACCGGGGAGGAGCTCGGGCGTCTGGTCGAAGATCGCGCCCTCGGAGCGAACCCGCGGAGCGGGGCGGTCTTCCGAGGCGTCGCCCAGGGCGGGCCAGGGGAGGATCGCCGTCGGGACCAACAGGGCGAACAGCAGCAGCAACCGCATACGAACCACAACGCGCATCGTGCGCGCATGGTAACAAAGGGAACGGGCGGGGGACAGGAGCGAGCATGCGCGCGGGCGGCGGCCCCCCTTCGACGACGCTGGTGATGCGGGGGGGAGCCCTGGGAGACTTCCTGTTCACCCTGCCGCTGCTGGCCCACCTCCGTCGTCGCGACACCGCCCCCCCGCGCCTCTCTGCCGGCTCCGGCCACATGGACCTCGCGGCCGCCTGTGGTCTGGCCGCGCCGGCCTTTCGGATCGATGATCCACGGCTCGCGTCCCTGTGGGCCGGGGGAGACCCGTCGGCCGCGCGGGACCTCTTGTCCGGGATCCGGGAGGTCTTCGTACTGCGGCCGGTGGACAGCGAGGCGATCACCCGCCGCCTGGTCACCCTGGGCGTCGAGCGTGTCCGCGTCCTCGATCCGCGCCCACCCGAGGAAGGTCGCCTCCACGCCGCAGACCATCTGGCCGGGATCCTGTCGGGGCTCCCCCGACCCGCCGTGCCCCGATTAGACCTCCCCGACGGGGTGCGTGACTGGGGCGCGCGGACGCTCTCCAGGGCGGTGGGAGGCGCGTCCGGACCCCGCGTACTCCTGCTGCCGGGCGCGGGTGGGGAGGTCAAACGGTGGCCGGCGGCACGCTTCGTGGAGCTGGGGGATCGACTGCGGGACGAGGGCCTCGCGGTCGCCTGGTCGCTGGGGCCCGTGGAGTTCGATCGGGGAACCCTGGAGGGCGCGTTCCTTCCCCGGGTGGAGGACCGCGACCTCGTGCAGGCTGCCGCGTTGCTGGGCGCCGCCGATGTCGTCGTGGGCAACGACACCGGGACATCTCACCTGGCCGCGGCGGTGGGGGCGCAGGTGGTCGCCCTGTTCGGACCGACCCACGACGGGACCTGGCGACCCCGGGGAGGTCATGTCCGGGTGATCCGGGCTCCAGGCTACGGCCCCCGCTGCCCCGAATGTCCCCAACCCTGTCCCGAGCGCCACCCCGCCCCCTGCCTGGACGCGATCCCCACCGCGCGGGTGGTGGCGGCGGTGCTTGCGGCGGCGGGGACCGCGGGGGAGAATGCACGGGAAACCCGTCCCCCCGGGGGGCCATGCGTCCCCGGGTGACCGCGGATGAGGGAGGGTGAACATGGCGGTCTTCGAGCACCCGGAGTTCAAGGGACACGAGCAGGTGGTCTTCTGCCGCCGGGAAGACGTGGGCCTCGCGGCGGTGATCGCGCTGCACGACACGACCCTCGGACCGGCCATCGGCGGGTGCCGGATGGCGCCCTACGCCAACTCCGCCGACGCCCTGGCGGACGCCCTGCGTCTCAGCCGTGCGATGACCTACAAGGCGGCCTGCGCCGGACTGAACCTGGGTGGCGGCGCGGCGACCCTGATCGGGAACCCGGCCAACGAGAAGTCCGAGGCCCTGATGCGGAGCTTCGGCCAGTTCGTCGAGTCCCTCAACGGCCGCTTCATCGCCAGCACCGACATGGGGACCTCGCCGCTGGACATGGACCAGGTGAACCAGGAGACCGACCACGTCTGTGGTGTGGGCCAGTACTACGGCGGCTCCGGGGATCCTTCCCCGGTCTGCGCCTGGGGTGCCTTCTACGCGATCAAGGCTGCGGTGGCGAAGGTGATGGGAGACGAGGGTCTCTCCGGCCGACGGATCGCCCTGCAGGGCTGCGGGAACACCGGGTACCACCTGGCGCGCTACCTCCACGACGAGGGAGCGGACCTGGTCGTGGCGGACATCGACGCCCGCGCCGCGGAGCGGGTGCGCCGCGAGTTCGCCGCCGCGGTGGTCGACCCCGCGGCGATCTTCACCCAGCAGGCGGACGTCTTCGCCCCCTGCGCGGTGGGTGGGGTCATCGACCCGGCGACCATCGAGCTGCTGCGGGCGAACATCATCTGCGGGACCGCCAACCAGCCTCTGGCCGACGAGCGTCGCGACGCCGAAGCCCTCCACCAGCGAGGCATCCTCTACGCCCCCGACTTCGTGGTGAACGCCGGCGGGCTCATCTCCGTGTACACCGAGATCCACGCGGCCCCGCGCGAGAAGGCCATGCGGGACACCGAGAACATCGGCACGACCCTCACCCGGGTCATCGAGCTGGCCCAGGCGGAGCGGATCAACATGCAGACCGCGGCCAGCCGGGTGGCCCAGGCACGGATCGACGAGATGGCCCGGCTCGCGACCTTCCACCTCGGGCCCCTCGAGTAACCCGCCGACCTCCCTTCATTCACGCCGGACCAGGTCCCGTTCTTCCCCCCTTGCGCGCCGCATCCGATTCTGCTTGAGTACAGCGCCTCTTCGCGCGAGGACTTGGGATGCTGCTGGCCATCGACCCGGACTACCCCGAAGGCTACCTGGTCCACCAGGTCGTGCGGGAGCTGCGCAAGGACGGGGTGGTGATCCTACCCACGGACACGGTCTACGCCCTGGCCTGTGACCTGCACAGCACCAAGGCCATGAAGCGTCTGTCGCGGATCAAGGGCAAGGGCAAGCACAAGCTGTTCAGCATCATCCTCGGGGACCTGGGGGAGATCGGCACCTACGCCGAGAACGTGGGCACGTCGTCGTACCGGAGCATGAAACGCCTGCTCCCCGGTCCGTACACCTTCATCCTCGAGGCCAGCGACGTGATCCCCAAGCTGATGCACACCAAACGCCGCACCATCGGGATCCGCCTTCCGGACTGCCCCATCGTGCTCGCGGTGGCCGAGCAGCTGGGCAATCCCCTGGTGACCACCACCCTGGGCATGGACGAGGACGACTTCCTCTCCGACCCCTACGCCCTCCACGAGAGCTTCGGCAGCGACGTGGCCCTGGTCGTCGACGGCGGAGTGATTCGCACCGAACCCAGCTCGGTGGTCGACCTCAGCGGCGGGTACCCCGAGATCCTCCGGGCCGGCCAGGGCGATGTCTCTCTTTTCGAGGAGTAGGTCTCCCGCCCCCGCACCCGCACCCGCGCCCGAATTCCTCAATCCCAGGTCACGAGCTCCACAGCCCCCCCAGGCTCCGCCTGAAAACCCGCCCGACCCAGGGCGCTGCGGGAGAGGGCCCGGTCGACCCGGGGCAGGACCCGGGCCACGTCCGCCTGGACGGCCGCGCGGCTGTCCGCAAGCCGGCCGAGCTCCCGCTTCTCGAGGATCAGGTGATTGCGCCGCAGGGTCAGGGCCTGCACGTCCACCAGCTCCGGGTAGAGGGTCGCCAGGGATCGACTCGCCTCGTCCAGCGATCGGCGCCGGGGCCCCACCAGCCGGGCCATGGGTCCATCGCTGGCGTCGTCGAGGCCCCGCACCAGGAAGGGGCGGACGATCTCCCCGTCCGGACCGGGGGACTCCCGCAGCAGGGGCAGCTCGAGGACCAGCGCTCCGGTGATGCGGTCGTCGACGAAGTTGACCACCTCCAGGTCGAGGGAGGTCACCGACACCAGCTCGGGCTGGGCCAGGATCCCCGACACCAGCACCGGCACCTGATGCCGGCGCCCCTCGAACCGCACCTTGTACGGGAGGGCGTCCAGCACACCGCGCTGCCTCGGCGGCAGTCGGGTGGCGCCCTCGAAGCTGACCCGCGCGTCCCGACAGACCCGACGAAGCCGCTCGTCGAGGATGGCATCCCGATCGCCCTCGAGGAGCAGTCCCGAGAATCCGGCGCGCCCGGCGAGGAGTTCATCGACCTCTCCGCGCAGTAGCGCCCGGTCCCCGAGGACTGCCATCGCCTCCTCGGTCTGCACCTCCACCCGAGCCAGGCGCGCGGACAGCGTGCGGTGGGACTGGATCACACCGGCGTACACCCGTACGCAGGCCATGGTGAGCAGCAGGAGGACCGCCACCAGACCCATCTGGCGGCAGGCTCCGCGCACGAAGATCCGTCCGCGCTCCTGGGGGTTCTCCGAGGTCATGGTCTCCCGCCGCAGCGCGATCGCACGGGGCGGCCGGCGCGGTCCCCCATCTATAGCGCACTGCGCCCGCCCGGGTCGATTCTGGTACCTTGGGGCCGATGGAACGCGACCTCTCGATCCTCCTCGACGGCGCCCTCGGCGGAAGCCAGCGGGACCTGGCTCGCCTGATCAGCGCGGTCGAGAATCGCACACCGGGGGTGCTCGATCTGCTGGACCGGGTCCAGGCCCAGGCGGACGCGCCGGCCCACGTCCTTGGGGTCACCGGCCCACCGGGGGCCGGGAAGAGCACGCTGGTGGACGGCCTGCTCCAACGGTTCCGGAGCCGCGACGAGCGCGTGGCCGTGTTGCTGGTGGACCCGTCCAGCCCCTTCAGTGGCGGCGCCGTTCTCGGCGACCGGATCCGGATGCAGCGGCACACGGCCGACGAGGGGGTCTTCATCCGATCCCTGGGCAGTCGCGGACACCAGGGCGGGCTCACGCGGTCCACCGATCACGTGCTCCAGCTCGTGCGTGCAGCCGGCTACGATCGGGTGATCCTGGAGACCGTGGGGGTGGGACAGACCGAGTTGCAGGTCATGGACCTGGCGGACACGGTGCTCGTGCTGCTGGTGCCCGAGGCCGGGGACGCGGTCCAGGCGATGAAGGCCGGCTTGATGGAGATCGCCGACCTGTTCGCCGTCAACAAGGCGGACCGACCGGGGGCGGATCGGCTGGTGATGGAGCTCGAGCAGGCGGCGAAGGCCGCTTCCGGTCCCCGCCACGGTCCCCCCGACGCCCCCTGGGCCGTCCCCGTCCGAGCGGTGGCGGCGGCCCTCGACCGGGGAGTCGACGAGCTGGTGGCCGAGATCGAAGGTCACCGGGCCTACCGCCGGCAGCACCCCCCCCCGTCGCCCGACCCCCGCGTCCGGCTGGCCGGGCTCGTGGAGGACGAACTCAGGAGCCGCACCGCCGCCGTCCTGGCTCGCCCCGACGGAGACCTCGCCGCGCTGATCGGCGCCCTGGATCGGGGGGAGATCACCGCCTACGCAGCCGCCTCGCGCATCCTCGCCGATCCGGACCTCCTCGCGGCGGTCCTCGGCCTCGCAGGGCCCGGGGAGGCGGATGTCTGAGCGGTTCAGTGGCTGCCCGGGTACCCGCCGATCCCACGGGCTCCTGGTGGCCGGACTCGCGATCCTGTCCCTCGCCGCGGGGTGCCCGCAGGGTAAAGCCGCCCGCGACGGAGGTGCGGGACCTCCGCCGATCCGCCCCCCCATCGATCCCGGCCGCATCCCGTCGGTGGTCACCCGGGTGACCCTCCCCGAAGGAGAGCCGGTGGTGGATGCGGAGAGCGGGGTCCAGGTCCCCGTGCCCGAGGGGTGGGCCGCGTACCGGACACAGGACGATCCGACCCTGGTGGTCCGCCTGGAACGCGCGGCACCCCCTGCCATGCGGATCGACGTTCACCGGGGAAGCGAGCGGGCCCCCGACGGCAGCGAGCGCTTCTTCGACCGCGGGCCCTATCTGGGCAACGGGCGTTCGGATGACGTGGTCGGTGTGTGGGCCGATCGGGACCCGGAGCGGCCGGGGACCTGGCGGTTCGGCGTCCTGCTGCAGGACAACGGCCACTCCGCGGTGATCGAGGGCTGGCTGCCGGACGAGGACTTCGAGGCGGCCAAGCGGTCCTTCGACGCCCTGGTGGAGGCCACCCGGTTCACACAAGGGGAAACACCGTGAGACGTATCGCGTCGACGGCGGCGTTGCTGCTCTGTGGACTCCTGGGCTGCGCCACCGGGGCGGCCCATCGGACCGCCACCCCCGAGGGCCCGCCCGTGCAGGAGCTGGCGGGGGAGCTGCGGGCCGTGGTGGCCGCGGATCCCGACGGTGACGGCCGCGACGCCCTCTTCGTCCTCGAGGCCAGGCGTCTGCACACGGCGGAGTGGGACGGCAGCGCCTGGATCCTGACACCGCACGCCTTCGACGAGCGCAGGGACTGGCTGGGGCTGACCGCGGGGGACGTGGACGCCGACGGCCGGGACGACCTGGTGCTGTGGGCCATGGAGCCCCACCCCTGGAGCGCGGTGATCCGCAGTCCGGCGGAACCCCCACTCCAGGTGTCGGCCACCGCCCAGCGGGTGCTGAGGGTGGTCCAGAGGGACGGCGGAGCGGTGCTGCTGGGCCAGGAGCCGGGCACCGAGTCCGACTTCCGGGGCCCGATCCACGACCTGCGGATCGACGCCGAGGGCGTGCTCGTGCGGGCGTCGGAGCCCCTTCGTCGTCCGCAGAGGGACGTGCTCCACCGCTTCTTCGGCCCCGCGGGGGACGCGGATGCCGAGGTGCTCTATACCTGGGGGGACGACGGCCTCCTGGAGCGGCGCGAGGGCAGCGGGGTCCTGTGGCGCAGCGAGACGGTGCGCACGAGCCGGCCCCTGGCGGTGGAGCGGGAGCGGCTCAACCTGCTGGGCGAGCGCCGCAGCGAGGTCCAGGAGGTGCCCACCGAGCCGCTGGTGGCCGACCTGGACGCCGACGGGACGAACGAGGTGCTCACCGTGATCTCGGACCCGGCTCCGCTGGGTGCCCTGGGTCGCCTTCGGGCCTTCCGTGGGGGCAGCTACCGGTTGCTGGGGGTCGAGGGCCGGGGGCTGGCGGAGCGCGCCCGGTCGGTCCTCCTGGGTCGCTTCGCCACCGGCGTGGCCCTGTTCGACGTGGACGGTGACGGGCGCCGCGAGGCCGTGGTGAGCGTGGTGCTGAGGCGCAGGAGCGGTGTCAGCCGCGGACAGAGCACCCTGGTGGTCTTCGACCCCCAGACGGGTGATCTCCTGTTGATGGGGCGCCCGGCAACGGATCCCTGAGCGGGTCCGCCGGAGTTCGGGGGATCACCGCCTCCGGCGGTGGTACGCAATCACGCCGATGCACAGGGCGGCGAGCACGGCGTTGCCGGTCGCCACGGCGCTCACCGGGCGCAGCCGCCCGCTGTCCAGCTCGCACGAGCTCTCGCAACTCTCGTCCGCGCAGCCCTCGTCGCAGCCGCCGTCGCAGCCACCTTCGTCGCCGCAGCCCAGGTCTCCGACCCCTTCCGGATCGAGGATGTCGGCGGTGGCGTAGACCGCGAGCCAGTCCTCCGCCGGTCCGGCGGCCTCGGTCTCGATGTGGGAGAGACCCATTCCGGCGAACAGCATCGGGCCGAACGCCAGGTTGTCCAGGTCGACCACCGCACCGAGGATGGTATCGAGCAGTCCGGACATGATCTCCGAGAAGTTGGACTCCACCTGGGACGAGAGGTGGGGGACGAACTCGTTGTAGACGACCTCGGGGTTCAGGTCTGCCGTGTCGATCTCGACCTCGAGGGCGATGCTGCCGTCCCCGGGAGCGACCAGGTCGACGCCGGCGTCGATGTCCGCGTCGATGGTCATGATCCGTGCCATGCGGTCCTGGGTGTTGGCGTAGAACTCGATGCCCAGGTCCTCGACGGTGGCGTTGATGTCGTTGGGGCCGGTGGGGGAGACCTCGGGGGGGCGCTTGGGCAGGGTGCCCAGGACCATCGACGAACCCTCGTCCAGCCAGACCCGCTCCAGCTCCCAGCGTTCCTCTTCGTCCACCATCAGCGCGATGAAGGAGGTGTCCAGGGGGAAGCCCATCTCCGCCGGGTCGACCGTGTAGCACATCACCCCGCCCCGCCACAGGCTGTACAGGGCTGCGCCGGTGGAGTCGTCGGAGAGGTACGCGGCCATGTGATGCGTGGCCGAGCCGTCCATGGCCGGGGCCGGATTGGCGGTCTCCGGGCTGAAGCCGGGATCGTAGGGGGCGATGCAGTCTGCCGGGGGGGCGTCGAACGCGGAGTTGACGAGCACCCGGACGCCGGCGTGGTCGAACTGGATGTCGTGTACGCCCACCGTGACCTCGAAGGGCACGTCGAGGATGTCGATGGTGTCGTTGTAGTACGCCTCGCCGAAGTTCTCCTCGATCATCTCCTCCACCATCAGGGGGAGGTCCTCGTCGAGCATCGCGAACAGGTCGCCCGCCGCGTAGTTGATGACCAGGCCGACCAGGTCGATGCCGATGAGGGCGAGGATGTCGTTGAGGGTGCCCAGCCCGCAGTTGGCGATGTGGATCTTGTCCGAGGACAGCGCGCTGTCCAGGTCGTGGGTCAGGGTGACCACCGCGTCGGCGATGGGCGGATCCCCGTTGCCGGGGTCGGTGATGAAGAGCTCCAGGGAGATCTGGGCGTTGACCGTGAAGGGGTCGATCCACAGATCGCAGTTGGACGAAGCGAGGTCACACAGGAAGCCGTCGATGTCCAGGTCCAGGTTGATGGGATCCCACTCGGAGTTGATCCAGACCAGGATGTCCGTGTCGATGACGATCCGACCCGGCTCCGGGATGATGTCCACGTCCAGGATCTCCATGTCGGGGGCGATGTTCTCCACCGCGATGTCGACGTCGCACCAGCCGAAGGAGGTCGAATCGTAGACGTCGTCCACCTCGAGCAGGTCCGTGGGGATCAGGTACGGCACCTGGACCTCGATGAAGTCGAGGCCGGCCGGCGTGATGTCGGCCTGGATGCCGTCGATCACGGTCTCCCCGGGCGCGTAGTCGGCGCGTGCGGGCGCCGCCACGAGTAGCAGGGCGAAGATCAACGTGAGCCTGGGGAGGAATCGCATGCCGGGTCTCCGGAAAGGGGGAGTTTTCAGCTGGAGGCATCGTAGACCATGCGCGGGACCCCCTCAAGGGTATAGGGGAAACGCCCGCGCCCCCGCGGGCTTGCTCGCGTGCAGCGTCCGGGTATGATCGCGAACCCGGTCGAGCCGCCGACGGCCGACCGCCACCGGATGGGAGCCCCCATGACCTTCATGCTCGACGAGACCCAGCAGGCCCTCCAGGACAGCGTCCGCCGCTTCGTGCGCGAGCGCGTCGCGCCGACCGTCGCCGAGGACGACGAGGAGGGCCGCTTCCGCAAGGACCTGTTCCACGAGATGGGCGAGCTGGGATTCACCGCCGTGCCGACCCCCGAGGAGTATGGCGGGCTCGGCCTGGGGTACGTGGAGTACGCGTTGATGCTCGAGGAGATCGCCCGGGTCAGCCCTGCGTACGCAGTGACGGTGGCGGTCAACGGCCTCCCCCAGATCATCCTGGTGCAGTTCGGAACCCGGGATCAGAAGGAGCGCTACCTGCCGCGCCTGGCCGCCGCGGAGATCCTGGGAGGCTTCTCCCTCTCCGAGCCCTCCAGTGGCAGCGACGCCGCGTCGCTCACCACCACGGCGGTCCTCGATGGGGATCACTACGTGCTCAACGGCTCCAAGGCCTGGGCCACCCAGGGCCACGACGGCGATCTGTTCGTGGTCATGGCTCGCACCGGCGGCGCCGGCGCCAAGGGGGTCACCGCCTTCCTGGTGGAGTCGGCCTTCGACGGGGTGTCCTTCGGCAAGCCGGAGGACAAGATGGGCCTGCGGGCGTCCCACACCTCGATCATCAACCTGGATGACGTGCGGGTGCCGGTGGCCAACCGGATCGGCGAGGAGGGGCAGGGTTTCGTGGTGGCCATGCAGGCGCTGGATTCGGGCCGGATCACCATCGGCGCGACGGCGGTCGGCCTGGCCCAGGAGGCCCTGGACGTGGCTGTGGAGTACTCGGGACAGCGGGAGACCTTCGGCAAGCCCATCGGCCAGCACCAGGGCGTCGGATTCCTGTTGGCGGACATGGCGATCGAGATCGAGGCTTCGCGCCTGATGGTGATGCAGGCGGCCGGGCTCAAGGACGCGGGCAAGTCCTACAGCGCGGTGGCGGCGATGGCCAAGTGCAAGGCCACCGACACGGCGATGAAGGTGACCACGGACGCGGTTCAGGTGCTCGGTGGATACGGCTACACCCGGGAGTACCCGGTGGAGCGGATGATGCGGGACGCCAAGGTGATGCAGATCGTCGAGGGCACCAACCAGGTTCAGCGGATCGTCATCTCCCGCCACCTGCTGCGGGACTGATCCCCCTGCACCGGCAACGGGCGGTGTGATACCGTCCGCTTCGAAAGCAAAAAAGGGTCGCAGGCGTGTACCCGGGCCCGTGAACGGAGTTAGGTGGAGTCGACGATCCAGGAAGTGGCAGCGGTGTTGGCCGGCTGCCGTGACGTCATCGCGTTCACCGGCGCGGGGATCTCCGTCGAGAGCGGGATTCCGGACTTCCGGAGCCCCGGGGGCCTGTGGGACCGATTCGATCCCGTCGAGTACGCCCACATCTCCACCTTCCTGCGCGAACCCGCCCGGAGCTGGGAGATGTTCCTGGCCGTGGAGCAGATCCTCGAGCAGGCCGAGCCGAATCCGGCCCACACCGCGCTGGCGGACCTGGAGGCGGACGGCTTGCTGCGGTCCGTGGTGACCCAGAACATCGACGGGCTCCACCAGGCCGCCGGCAGCCGAACGGTCCACGAGTTCCACGGCACCCACGCCGAGCTTCACTGCGTGGACTGCGGCCGCCGCTACGGCCGGGATCAGGCCCAGGACAGCATCCCGCCCCACTGTAGCTGTGGACAGGCCCTCAAGCCGGCGGTGGTGCTCTTCGGCGAGGCCATCCCCGGGGACGCACACGACGCCGCCTTCCGGGACGCGGAGGGCTGTGACGCGGTGCTGGTGGTCGGGACGTCGGCCATGGTCTTCCCGGCGGCACAGGTCCCGCACATCGTCGCGGGGCGACAAAAACCGGTGATCGTAGTCGATCGTGAACCCACCCCGTTGACAACAGAGGTCTCCTGTCTGTACCTCCGGGGTACGGCCGGGGAGGTTCTCCCGCAACTCGTTCGCGAGGTGCGGGACCTGCGAGCCCAGGAGACGGCGTCCAATACGCCGTCCGGGGACGCGGGGGGTCTGGAGCAGGGACCGGGGTAGCCGATGCGTGTCTGTCCTCTCTGCAATGCCGAGTACGAGGACTCGATCGAGTTCTGTTTCAACGACGGCTCACCGCTGGACGCCGGAGATGACGCCCGGGAGGACGCGAGTCTCGAGGAGAGCCTGGGATTTCGGGCCGACGAGAGCGCCGAGTTCCTCCCGCCCGAGGCCACCGGTCTCACGGGCGAATTCGAGGCCGCCTCCGCCGAGGGCCCCCTGGACGACGATGACGAGTTCGGGGACCGGGACAGCGGCGTCGAGGTCGTCCCCGGCGGACTGACCTCCCCCCTGGACGACGAGTCCATCGACGAGATGGTGACCGATCCGTTCTCCACACCGGTTCCCGGCGTGGAGCCCGACGCCCTGGCGCGACCCGAGGTAGACGAGGGGGCGGCCACCCTGGCCGGGCCCTCCCGCGAGGACGACGCGCCGCCGGACGCCGAATCCCTGTCGCCGCCGCCCGACGACGAGCTCTCACTGGACCGCACCGCCGACGAGCTCGGGGACGAGGCCCCCGGACACCCGATCGAAGAGGACCCGCCCGCAGATGACCTGCCCGGAGAGGATCCCGAGGGGGCGCCCGCGGACGGATTCGAATCCGGTGCGGTCGCCGAGGCCCTGGACGAGCCTCCCGCCGAAGGCCCCCCGGCCGACCCGGTAGAGGGCGCCGAAGAGACGCCCTCCGACGCGCCGGAAGCCGAGGGTACCGCGGGCCCGGGCGCCGGAGACGCCGACGGAACCGACGAGGGCGAGGAGGACGCGGCAGGGGACGACGAGGCGGCCGCCGTACCGCCCGCCCCCCCCGTCGCCGACAGCGGCCCGACGGCCCACGCCCCGCGCGGGGTGACGGCCCAGGGGCCGGTCTCGGCCAAGGAGACCTACCTCGACCCCCTGTACGCCTCGATCCCACCGGGGGAGCGGGGAAAGCGCCGGAGCAAGGCCATCTGGATCTTCGGGGCCATCGCCGCGCTGTTGCTGTTGGGCGTCGCCGGGTGGTTCGGGATCGCCCAGCTGTCCAAGCGCGTCTCCGCCTCCGGCCCTGCGGTCAGCGCCGAGGTCGACCACAGCCCCGAGGACCGCGCGCCGAACCCCGACCACGATCGCCCCCCCCGGGACAACGGGCACGCCGATGCGCGAGCGCCCGACGACCGGGGAGAGCCCGAGGACGAGGCCACCCCCGAGGAGGTCACCCCCGAGGACGAGGTCACCCCCGAGGAGGTCACCCCCGATCCGGACGAGACCGAGGCGGAGCGCCTACGCCGTGAGCGTCGGGAGGAGCGGGAGAAAGAGGCTCGCGAGGAGCGCCGCAAGGCTCGGGAAGAGGAGAGGGAACGCGAGGCCCGGGAGCGAGCCGAGCGCGAGGCCGCGGAGGCCGCCGGCGCCACCACACCGACGGGGGACCCCTGGTCGACGGGGAGCCCGGGAACGACCACCACCTCTCCTTCGGATCCCGCGGATCCGTGGTCGACGGGGACGCCGGGCAACGCCACGGGTCGGCTCACGGTCACCTCGACCCCGGGTGGAGCGAACTTCTCGATCGACGGACAGCACCGCGGGGTCACCCCGTTGACCGTGGACGTGGAATACGGATCCCACCGGCTCAAGGTGGAGAAGCCCGGGTTCACGCCCCAGGAGCGGCAATTCGACGTGGCCGCGGCCAAGGTCCTGCAGGACTTCAGCCTGAAGTCCTCCGAGCCCGAGAAGGGCAAGCTCACGGTCTACAGCAACCCCACCGGAGCGACGCTCTTCGTGGACGGCGTCCAGCGGGGCAAGACCCCTCTCACCCTGGAGATGACTCCGGGCGTCCACACTCTGAGAGTCCAGATGGACGGCTTCCCTCCCCGCGAGGAGACCATCGATCTCACCGACTTGCAGCCCGGCGAGATCCGACGGCGCACCATCGAACTCCAGTAGTCCAGCGCATCACTTCCAGGGACGGGCCCGGGCGGAGACGTGTGGGCTCACCAGCCGGTGAGGGACAGGCCCAGGTGCACGATGGCGCTGCCGTCGTCCCCGCCGGGTAGCCCGACCACCAAGGCAGAGAAGGCGGGTCCGCGGCCGGTCCCCGCGCTCTTGGGGTCAGCTCCGAATCGGTTGCGGTACCGACGGAAGCTGACCGCCGCGGCGATCTGGTTCACCAGCACCCCGACCCCGTAGGTCGTCAGGATCGCGGGGAGGTAGAAACCCAGCGCGGTGGGCGAGAGATCGCCGAAGAGATACACGAGGCCGGCACCCGCCCCCACGTCCAGGGCCATGCTGATCACGAAGCCCGACGGGTCGCGCAGGTGGGCGCTCCCGAGTCCAGGGAAGGGGACGAATCCCAGGGCGATGGCCGTGTTGCGGCGGCGCTTGAGGTCGCTGGAGAGCACCTGGACCCGGGTCTCCGGACCGGTTCCGCGGTCCACGACCGTCGAGCCCGTCCCTCCGTCGTTGCCTTCAGCGCCCTCCTCGGGATTGGTCTCGGTGGTCTGCCCGATCAGTGCGGCCCCGTCCGGATCCGCCGCGTCGTCCTGGCGGTCGGTCCCCACGCGCCCGCCGTCGGCCGTGCCCAGGACCACCGGGGCGTCGTCGGCGATGGGCTCCAGCGGCTGCAATTCCAGGATCCGGTACCCCTGGGCCAGAATCCGGTTGCGGAACGAGTCCACGTCGCCGAACACCACCAGCTCCGCCCGGGAACGCTCCACCTGCTCGGGGATCCCCAGCGAGATCAGCCGTAGCTGCTCGCCGTCCTCGTGGTGCTCCAGCAAGCTGACCACCGCGTGGTGGAGGCCCGTGCCGTGCAGGGCCTTGAGCATGCAGCCGATGCTCTGGCCACAGTCGGTCAGCTCGGAGCGGGTGTCGGGGGGCAGGGAGTCCGCGCCGGTGACCCGGGTGTGGGGAATGGCCGCGAGGCGCTCGATCAGGAAGTCGTTGAGCTCGGTTGCCCGCCAGGCCAGATCCGCCGGAGCGCGGGTCTCCAGGACGACGATCGACAGGGGGGGCTGGGCCGACACCTCCGCCTCGGTGGCGACCAGGATCTCCGGATTGGCCGAGAAGGGCACGATCAGGTCGCCCGAGGGCAGGCGCAGGGTCAATGAGTTGGAGGTGGTCGCGATGACCTCACCCACGAAGGACCGTCCATCGGGGAAGGTGATCCTCCGGATCTCCGCGGCTCCGGCGCATCCGGCGACGCACGCCACCAGAGCTGCCGCGATCAGGAGCCTCGCCAAGGTCGCCATCGAGCCTCCGGAGATCCTCCACGACCCGCGCGACGGGCGCGGATCCGCAGGGTTCCAAGGTAACAGGACGGGCGGAGGGTCTGCAACGCGCCCCTCCGCGCGCGCGGCGCGCTTCTCCCGCCCGCCCGGAGGGGCTATGATCAGCGCCCGTCCGCCGCACGCAGGACCTGTGGCCAGGACGCTGGATCCAAATCCCATGAGCAAAGATCCCAGGGTCCGGATCCTCCCGGACTCCCTCATCAACAAGATCGCCGCCGGCGAGGTCGTCGAGCGGCCCGCCTCCGTGGTCAAGGAGCTGGTGGAGAACGCCGTGGACGCAGGTGCGGAGGCGATCCGCGTGGACGTCCGCGGCGGGGGCAAGTCCCTCATCTCGGTGCGCGACGACGGTCTCGGCATGGGCCGGGACGACGCGCTGCTGGCCATCGAACGCCACGCCACCAGCAAGATCCGCCATCCGGACGACCTGTTCGCGATCCACACCCTCGGATTCCGGGGCGAGGCGCTTCCCTCCATCGCCCAGGTGAGCCGGATGGAGATCAAGACCGCCCGCCGGGGGGACGAGCGGGGGACCCACCTGATCATCCACGGCGGCGTCCTCAAGGCGGTCAAGGATGCACCGCCGGTGCCCGGCACCGAGATCCAGGTCCGCCGCCTCTTCTTCAACACGCCGGTCCGCCTGCGCTTCATGAAGGGGGAACGCACGGAGCAAGGGCACGTCACCGAGGCCGTGGTCCGGGCCGCACTGGCTCGACCGGACATCCGGTTCGAGCTCTGGAAGGGGGACAATCCCACGATCCGCGCGGAGGCCACCGGGGACCTGGAGCGCCGGGTCACGGACCTGCTGGGCCGCAGCGTGGGGGAGGGGATGCTGCCCATCGACGAGGTGGACGGCGACCTGTCTCTGCGTGGTCTGGCGTCGACCCCCGGCCTCACCCGGTCGTCCCGCAACGGGCTGTACCTGTTCGTCAACGGCCGGCCCGTGAGGGACCGCCTGCTCCTCGGTGCCGTGCTGTCAGCCTATCGGGGCCTGCTGCCCCGGGGGCGCTTCCCGGTGCTCGTGCTGTTCCTGGAGCTGGCGGTGGGGGACGTGGACCACAACGTCCACCCCACCAAGTCGGAGGTCCGCTTCGTCCGCTCCCAGCGGATCTACGGCTTCGTTTCAACCTCGCTCGCGGCGGCCCTGCGGTCGGGGCGGGCCCGGCGGGGGGGCGCCCCCGGCCCCCCCCCCCCCCCCCCCCCCCCCCCCCCCCCCCCCCCCCCCCCC
>CAZITQ010000126.1:0-27935 GCA_964542165.1 uncultured Rickettsiales bacterium | reverse complement strand
CCCCCCCCCAACCGTGTTTTGATCCCCCTGTCGATTCGGGAGTCGACGTCCACTGACTGCAAGGGGTCAGCAAGAGGGGGGCTGGGGGTTCCCGGACGAACAACAACAGACGGTACGCCACAGGCCATTGAGCCATGGTGATGTGCGTCCGCCCGTCCAGGGGGGACGCGTCACTCGGCGCGATGGTGTCCGTGTGCGAACGAGCCGCGAGGAGGACCACGATGTCAGATCAGAGAAGCACCGCCAGCCCACCGGGGAGAACACCGATGTCTTTCACGAGAAGCACCGCCGGCCCCCAGAGGCTGCCCATACCCCAGGCTGCCATCCGGGAGGTCAACCTGTTCGCCGACCTGTTCATCGTGACCGACGGCACCACCAGCTGGTTCGACCGCCCACTGGACATTCCGGAACTGACCCGGATGGGACCCTACCTGGCGGGGATCACCGCCGTGACGAGTTCCAAGAACAACACGGCCAATTTCGAGTGGAAGCTGTCGACCATCTGGAGTCCGGATGGTGTCGACTGGTCCGCGCCGACGGACCTGTTCGGAGCGCTCTCCTCGGGGCCGGGGGTCGCGATCCAGGGTGAGTTCACGACCCGGACGGCGATGGGCCCGTACATGCAGTACCTGCTGTCGGTGCGCAACACGACCGGAGGCGCGGCCGAGAGCGCGTTCGTGTCGTGCACGGGCTACTTCCGGTTCCTGACGTAGAGGCGGGGTAGGGCCGCTTCTGGGGGGTGCGATCCCGGGACGACCCCGGAGGGGGGTGCTCTGCCCGCCCGAATTCGGAGGAACCGACCATGGCATCTGACCGCGAGGGCAACGGCTCGGATGGCGGCTCCCGCCAGGGCGTCCCTCCCGCCAATGGTGAGCGCACTCGGCGTGAGAGGCTCCCCGGCTGGGACGGGGCGATCGCCTTGATGCAGACGGTCCTGGGAGACGGCGCCCGGGACTACTTCGCTGACGCGGACGCCAAAGGGATGGAGGCGCCCGACTCGGATTCGCCTACCCAAGTTGGTCCACGCGGGCCGGTCGGCGCGAGTCCGCGAGACCCCGCCGATCCGGGGGAAACGCGCGGGCCATCACCCCCGCCACCCGGCTGGGAATCTATCGTCCCCAGATACCGAGTCTCGGTGGAGTTTCCTTGGGAGACCGACGACCGGATCAAGCCGCTCAACGGGGTGAACAAGGGCGTGCTCGCCTACCCGAAATACGGACAAACGAAAGGGCGGCCGACGGTGATCTTCGACGTCACCCGCCTTTACAAGGCAGCGGGCGTCACGTCGGCGCGGCTGCACAGTGATGTCTTCGATGTGGCCAACATCTTCCGGGGAGAGGGCGCGTTTCAGAGTGGAATCGGGTTTCTGGCCACTGCACCGGCACCGCTCCCTGCTGAGCAAGTGGCTTTCGATACCGCGGTTGCGCGGTACTTACAAACCAACGAAGGTCGGTTCTTCACCCTCGGGGGCTTCCAGAGGGCACTTGAAGAGGAGGGCCTGCACATCCAGTACGATCGGCGGGAGGCATGGCTCTACTGGTATCCTGCCGGAGATGCTGCCGTTGAAGACGAAGGCAACTACATCTACGACGCTACGACCGGGGTTCTGGCATCTTACAGGGCCCTCGTGGATGGCGGCTTCGAGGCCTACTTCCGCGTCGGGGAGAGCAACCAGGGGCCGTCCTACATGGGTCCGCTCACCGACGTGGTCTCGCCCCTCGCACCGACCACGACAAGATCCCGATACGCCGCCAGTGCTGCCCGAATCCTGGAGTACCTGGTCGCGAACTCGCTCGACCCTAGCACGGGCATCGTCACAGCACCCCGGTTCATCGAGATCTGGAACGAGCCCGATGGACGTGGGTACGAGGGCCCCTATGCCGATGAGCGGCCGGCCAATGCGACGCCGGACCTGTGGGCGAACGACTACCTCGGGATGGTCGAGCGCATGCACGACGCCGTCAGCCAGTTCGCCACCACGGGAGGCTTCGGATTCTCCGATGAAGGCGCCCTCAGTTTCGTCGCGTCGATGCGTGGGGAAGCTTCGGACAAGGTCTTCGAGCTGCTCCAGGACATCAAGCTCTCCGATCTTCCTTTCTTGTCCTTCCACGTCTACGGGATGGAGGCCAGCGACGAGGGCGATACCCCGGCGCAGTTTATGGATCGCGCCATGGTGTTCGCCGACAAGCTCGTGGACCTGCGCGAGGCGGTCAACCGACTGTCATGGTGGCAGCAGAACTTCGAGGGCCCCTATGTTCCCGGGCCGTTCCCGTGGGCCGAAGGCATGGAGCTTCCCGCGGAGGACTACACGGCGCCCCCACTGCATATCACCGAATGGAACGCCTGGACCGAGCGGGAGGACGACTGGGAGTTTCCACCCCTGGGACTGTGGGGCGCCTTCGTCTCCTTCGGCCTGACCGTCATGCAGCACCCCGACCTGGACGTCGAGCGCGCCCACTACTGGGATGGAAGGGTGGCGTTGGGACCACGTGGAGACGAGGATCCGAGAGACACGGGCGTTGGGCTGTTCAGCGCGATCGAGTGGAAGAGTAAGGAGACGGCGTTCTTCGTGCGTCCGTCCGCACTGGCGATGTCCCTGCACAGCGGCATCGCTGGGCACGACTGGATTCCCGCAGAGATCGTGAGGACGGCCGACACCAGCATCCAGTACCCCGACGTTCTCGAAGCGGCTCAGGAACGTTGTGAAGTGACCGTCCTGGCGGCCCAGTCCGAGGATCGCCAGCGCCGGACGATCATCCTGACGAACCTCTCGGCGGGGGAGCGCGAGGTGGTCGTGGCGGCGTCCGGACTGCTCGGTGACCCAGGGCAACCGAACACTGGGTACACGGCGACGGTCCAGACCCTCGACTGCGGGAGCTTCCCGGCGAGGGGCATCCACATCAACTCTCAGGCACCCCTCACGCCTTCCATATTTCCACCGACGGACCCCGTGGTGCCAGATCTCCAGGAAATCGAGGCAGCGTTCGAGGACCACATCGACGTCACCCACCACAGCATCCCTCCTGGGCACGGCCTCCCCTGGCTGACCGAGGAAGAGATCCCACTAGCGGTCCCGGGGTACGGCGTAGTGCGGATCGATTTCGTTCCAGAGGATGGCGAGGTAGAGATCATGCCCAGGTGACGTACTCTCGTGAGCACGGCGGAGGGCCGCGGGTCGTGCGTACGGCCGCCAAGGCGGAGGAATCTGGGATGAGGTACCGGAAGAGAACTAGAGGAGGGCTTCTCCCGAGGACCTTAGTTCTCCTCGTGCTCGCCTGGTCGCCCTCAGGGCAACTCCAGGCACAGCCCAACGTGCCCCTGTACGCCGACGCGTCGTACTCCGCGGAACAGCCAGATGACTTCGTCAGTGCGGTCGCCGGATTGGGGGACGTGAACGGCGACGGGCTCGACGACCTTCTGATCGGCGCGTACCACAACGACGAGTCAGGACAGGGCGCCGGTCAGGCGTACCTGGTCCTGGGGAAGACCACGGGGTGGGGATACGGAGTCTCCCTCAACCAGGCGGATGCGTCCTTCCACGGAGAGGCGCCGGATGATGGCGCAGGATTTCGTGTCGCGGGTGCGGGAGATGTGAACGCTGATGGGTTCCACGACATCTTGATTGGCGCCCTGTACAACGACGAAGGAGGAGCAGACGCCGGGCAGGCGTATCTGATTCTGGGGAAGGCTGGAGGGTGGTCGGTTGACACCGATCTTGGCCTTTCGGATGCCTCGTTTCTCGGGGAGGTAGCTGGCGATCATCTGTACGGCGTGGCTGGTGCTGGGGACGTAAATGGGGACGAGTACGACGACATCATAGTGGGGAGCGTCTCCAACGGGGAGAATGGAATCTTGACAGGACAAGCATATCTCGTCTTTGGGCATCCTGGCGGATGGGTCCGAGATGTCTCCATAGGCGCGTCGGATGCCTCATTCTGGGGAGAATATCCCGGGGACAAGTTGAGCGGCCGACTGGCTTCCGCCGGAGACGTCAACGGGGACGGGCTGGACGATATTCTCCTGGGGGCCTTCCCAAACAGTGAGGGTGGTATTCTCGCCGGTCAGGTGTACTTGGTGCTGGGTCGACAATCCGGGTGGACCATGGACACTCCGATCGACCAGGCAGACGCTTCATTCATCGGTGAGGTCGAGGGGGACGAGGCTGGTTTCTCTCTCGACGGAGCAGGGGACGTAGACGGTGACGGATTCGATGACATCGTGATCGGTGCGGTTGGGAACTCGGAGGCCTGGGATGGTGCCGGCCAGGTTTACCTCGTCTTCGGTCGTGCCCAGGGCTGGGGTATGGACACGGTCCTGTCTGAGGCAGATGCGACCTACCTCGGCGAAGGTGAGTTCGACTTCGCGGGTTGGGCGGCAGCAGGCGCTGGGGACGTCAACGGCGACGGTGTAGGTGATGTGCTGGCTTCCTCAAAGTCCATCGATACCACATACCTGATCCTGGGGCGGGAGACCGGTTGGTCGATGGACACCTCCTTTGCGGAGGCTGGCGCGGAACTCGAACCCCTGGGAGGCGATACGGGCTGGGACGTCGATGGCATCGGGGACATCAACGGAGATGGCCACTCCGATTTCGCCGTCACCTCGCCCTACGCCGGCATCGGGGGCTACGTGGACATCATCTTCGGCTACCCCTGCTGGGACGCCGACGGGGACGGAGTGGATAGTTGTAGCGGAGACTGTAACGACCTCGCCGCTCAGGTCTATCCGGGCGCTCCCGAGATCTGCGACGGACTCGATGACGACTGCGATGGCGTGATCCCCGAGGATGAAGCAGATGCTGACGGCGACGGGCAGATGGTGTGCGAGGGGGACTGCGACGACGGCAATCCCGCGATCTACGTGGGGGAGAACGAAATCTGCGACGGCCTGGACAACGACTGCAACCCTGCCACCGACGAGCTAGCGGATGCAGATGGAGACGGCTTCTCGATCTGTGCCGGGGACTGCAACGACGATATTCAGGAGGCCTACCCGGGCGCGCTCGAAGCCTGTGACTGGATCGACAACGACTGTGATGGGTTGCTGCCCGCGGATGAGATCGATGCGGACGGGGACGGATACGCCCCCTGCGACGGGGATTGCGACGACGAAGAACCCGACGCCTACCCTGGGGCCGAGGAGGAGCCGTACAACTTCGTGGACGAAGACTGTGACGGCGTGGTGCTCTGGGACGTGGATGGCGACGGGTACAATGGCGGGTGGCCCCCGGACGACTGCGACGACGAGAACGCTTCGGTCTACCCGGGAGCCCACGAGTTCTGCGAAGACGAGATTGACAACGACTGCGATGGGGACGTGGACGAAGAGGATGAAGACTGCCCGGATCAGGATGACGACGACAGCTCCGATGACGATTCGACCGACGACGACGACGATTCCACCGAGACCCCCGGCGACGACTGCGACTGCCGCACCCAGACGGCGCCAGGAGCCCCAGGAGGCGTGGCGGTGATGCTACTTGCCGGGGTCGGACTGCTGCTGAGGCGGACGGTGCTGATCAGTCGCCGGTAGCAGCCCCCCCTGGCCCTGCCCGGCCTCCCGCACCGCTCGCGATGTCTTCATCCGCGCCGAGGTCGGGTTCGCTCGCCACCGGGCCGCGAGATGCCGTCCCACCAATCGGGCGACGCCAGGAAAGGTTCAGGGTCTTCTCTCCGGGCCGTTGGTAAACCCGTTAAGGTCCTGCCCTCTCCCCCTGGACACCGCCCGGCATTCGGGCTACTCAGGGAGCGGTTCATCCGAACCGGACAACGGAGGAACGATGATCGTGGCGCGGTGGATGAGGGTCTTGATCGTGGCGCTGGCCCTGAGCCTGAGTGCTCAGGTGGCCTGGGCCCAGTCGGGGGGCGAGGAGGCGGAGGAGACGGAGTTCCAGAAGGACATCCGCAAGCTGATGGAGCTGACCGGCTCCAAGGACATCGGCATGCAGGTCATCGAGCAGATGATCGGGATGTTCAAGCAGAGCTACCCCCACGTGCCCCCGGCGTTCTGGGACGAGTTCCTCGAGGCGGTGGACCCGGACGAGCTGGTCAACCTGGTGATCCCGATCTACGAGCGACACCTGACCCATGAGGACGTCCAGATCCTCATCGACTTCTACTCCACCCCCACGGGCCAGAAGCTGATCGCGGCCCAGCCCAAGATCGTCGAGGAGTCGATGCTCGCCGGGCAGACCTGGGGCACCCAGCTGGGCGAAGAGGTCGCCCGGAAGCTCCAGGAGCAGGGGTACTTCTAGTCCCAACTCCAGGGCGTCCGCGACTCAATCCAGCTGTGCTCTCGCCAGTCGCCCGAGCGTCTGCAGGGCGGCCTCCACCCGCTCGTCGTAGGTCAACCCCAGGTTCAGTCGCAGGCAGTGCTCGTAGCGGCCAGCCGCGGAGAACAGGACCCCCGGCGCCACGCTGATGCCGTGGGGGCGCACGTCCTCGTAGAGCCGCACCGCGCTGACCCGCCGTGGCATCTCGACCCACAACAGCTGCCCTCCCTCGGGGCGAGTGGCCCGCGTCCCGTCCGGGAAGTGCCGCCCCACCGCGTCGATGGCCCGGGCCAGGTTGTCCCGGTAGGCGCGGCGGAGCTGCCGCAGGTGACGATCGTGGCCCCCGTCGGCCAGGTAGGCCGACAACGCCAGCTGGGACAGGCTCGGCGCGGCCACCGAGGTGAGGTTCTTGAGCAGCATCACCTCTTGCCGGCGGGGGCCGGCCACCGACCAGCCGATGCGGAAGCCCGGGGAGATGGTCTTGGAGAACGAGCTGCAGTAGAGCACCCAGCCGTCCTCGTCGAAGGCCTTGACCGCCCTGGGGCGGGGACCGTCGAAGGTCAGTTCGCCGTAGATGTCGTCCTCCACCACCGGTACCCGGTAGTGGGCGGCCAGTTCGGCCAGCGCCCTCCGGGCGTCGTCGCCCATGCAGCTGCCCAGGGGATTGGCGTAGCTGGTCACGAAGGCGCAGGCCGCCACCTCCCCTTCCCGCAGCACGTCCTCCAGCGCGTCCAGGTCGATGCCGTCGCGGGGGTGGGTCCGTAGCTCCAGCGCCCGCAGGTGCAGGGTCTCGAGGATCTCCAGCATTCCGAAGTAGCAGGGGGACTCCACCGCCACCATGTCCCCGGGCTGGGTGACGGCCCGCAGCGAGAGGAACAGGGCCTCCTGGGCACCCGCGGTGACCACCACGTCCGCCGGTCCCACGGCGCAGCCCGCGTCCACCATCCTCCGGGCGATCTGCCGCCGCAATCCCTCGTCCCCGGGACCGGTCATGTAGGTGTGGGCAGCGTGGGGACTGCGGCGCAGGGCCTGGGTGACCTTGCGGGACAGGACACGGCCCGGCAGCAGATCCATGTCCGGTGCAGCCGCGCCCAGGCGCACCACGTCCGGCGCGTTGATCTCCGCGTGCAGCCGCATGACCAGATCCGTCCGGACCCGCTGGGGGCCGCGGGGGGGATCCGAGGCCTCGGGCTCGGCCACCAGCGCGAGCGGGTTGGCCCGCACGAAGTACCCCGAGCGCGGCCGGGCCTCGATCAACCCCCGGTCCTCCAGCAGACGGTAGGCCTCGAGCACCGTGGAGATGCTCACCGACCATTGATCGTGCAGGCGGCGCACCGAGGGGATCCGGTCTCCCGGCCTCAGCGTGCCGTCCTCGATCAGGGTGCACACCCGGTCGGCCACGTCCTCGTACAGGGTCTCTGCGCGCATACCCGTTCTTCTCTCCTACCCCGCGCGGGAGCACCAGACACAGAACCCCGCACCGGCAACCAGTACAGTCTGCCATGCTACCTATCTGTGCCCATCACAAAATCCATATTGTGAATCTGTTATGGTCGCCCGCCGCCCCCTACGCTGGAGGGCATGAAGAACCGGCCGACGCATCCCCTCCTCCCCCTCCTCGCGGCCTTCGCCGCCATCTATCTGGTGTGGGGCTCGACCTACGCCGCGATCCGGCTGGCGGTGGAGACCCTGCCACCCCTGGCGATGGTCTCCAGCCGCTTCCTGATCGCAGGCGGGATCCTCTACACCGTCACCCGCCTGCGGGGAGCGGCTCCCCCGACGCCCCGGCAGTGGAGGGGGGCGGCCGCCGTGGGCACCCTGATGCTGGTGAGCGGGAGCGCGGTGCTGTGCTGGGCCGAGCAGTACGTCCCGTCGGGGCTTGCCGCGGCCATGCTCGCCACGGTGCCGATGTGGACCGTCGTGCTCCACTGGCGTCTCTTCGGCGGTCCCCGTCCGCGCCCCCTCGCCCTGGTGGGGATCGCCCTGGGCGTGGTCGGCGTGGCCCGGCTCGCGGGAGGCGGCGGGGCGGCCGTGGGCGATCTGGGCTTCGTGGGCCCCCTGGCGATCCTGGGCGCCGCCTGCTCCTGGGCCACCGGCTCGCTGCTCTCACGGCGGATCGACCAGCCCCCGTCGACCTTCCAGACGGTGGGCATGCAGATGTTGTGGGCCGGCATCGCCGTGGGGATCCTGGCCGTACTCCGGGGCGAGGGCGCGGCCCTCCCCACCGTCCGGCCGACGGTCCTCTCCCTCGCCGCGTGGGTCTACCTCACGGTGGTGGGCACCCTGGTGACCCTGGTGGCCTACGTGTGGCTGCTGCGCACCGTTCGGCCGGCGCTCGTGTCGACCTATGCCTTCGTCAACCCGGTCATCGCCCTGCTCATCGGCTGGCTCGCCCTGGGCGAGATCCTGACGACGGGCATGGTCGCGGGCGCCGCCCTGGTGGTGGTGGCGGTGACGCTGGTGGTGGCCGCCCATCGCGCCCCTCGCCCCGAGCGGACCCTCTGCTACGATGCCGCCGATGACGCCCCCGTCCCTGGTCGACGCCGTCCCCTACGCCCGGCCCCATCCGGACGGGCTCGCGCTGCGTAACCCACCCCGGGACTTCGTGCTCCAGGGTCTCCTCGTCGCCCTGCTGCTGCCGGTGGCGGTGGTCCTGCTGGGGCTGCTGTTCGCGCTCATGGCAGGACTCCGCTCGGACCAGACCCTGGCGTGGGCGATCCTCGGCGGGCTGGTGTCCCTGGCCAGCCTGATCTGCCTGCTGGCCGGCGGCGTCCAGGTCCTGCTCGCCAGGAGGAGATCCCGGAGCACCGAGGTGGTCCTGGACCGGAGTCGGCAGGCCATCCTGCGCGGCGGCGAATCCCTGGTCCGCTGGTCCGACGTGGCCGCCGTTCGAGCCCACAAGCCCAGCGCCCTGCTCAAGTGGTGGGGCATCTCCGCGGTGACCCACGACGGGACCTCGATCCTCCTCCTGGGCAAGCTCCCGCCATCGAGGGCCGTGGCGGTGGGGGCCCTGGCCAAGGTGGCGGCCGCCGAGCTGTCGGTGGCGGTCGACCGTCCGGAGGACCTGGCCGCCACCGGCGCGCTGGGCATCTCTCCCCACACCGCCGGCGCCCTGTGCTACCTGCCCTTCCAGGGCATCTTCCTGCTGGCCTCGGTCTGGTTCGCCCTGTTCTCGAAGGACCGCTTCGTACGCTTCTGCGCCCTGCAGAGCCTGCTGCAGTTCGCCCTGGCGATGGCGCTGCTGGTCCCGGTGGTCGGCTGCAGCGGCTCCCTGGCATTCCTGCTCCAGGATCAGGTCCACCCCGCCGCCATCGCCGTGGGCATCGCCGCGCTGATCGTGCCCTACCAGGTCTGGCGCATCGTCGCCCGCGCCGTCGCCTGCTGGCGCGCCTACCACGGCCGCGCCTGGGTGATGCCGTGGCTGGGATTCGTCAGCCGACGGTGGCTACCACCCGAGGTCGGCACCCGGGGCCAGGGGAGTCAGGCGGACGACCCATCGACCTCGAGCTCGCCGATGGGTGTCGTGTCCAGCAGGAGGTAGGCCCTCCAGGCGCGGGCGGCGGGATCGAAGCTCCGCGGCAGCGCCAGCTCCACGGACCAGCGCTTGTTCTCGGCATCTCTGCGGATGGTGGTGGCGCCGTCGTAGCCCAGCCGCAGGGGCTCGGCCAGGTCGGTGTCGACGACCAGGATGCCCGGGACCAGGCCGCCGAAGGCCTCGGCTGAGTCCCCGGTGGCCTGGATCTCTGCGGTGATCCGGTTTCGGCGGGGATCGAACTCGAGACGTTCCACCTCGACGGTGGGGTCGCAGGCGGTCTCGTCGGCCGAGGAGCGGAAGTTGCCCGCACCCCGGAACCAGCCGTCCTCGCCGATCAGCCCCCAGGGACCCCAGAGCTTGCGGCGGGGCACGCGCAGGGCCAGCGGGAGGGTCCGTGTCAGAGACCGCAACACCAGCGGCAGCGATCCGCGGATCGCCTTGAGGTCGGGGATCCAGGCCTGGGCGAAGGCCAGCAGCCGCGACCAGGGGACCGGGGTGGCGGACCGCTGGACCTTGCGCTCGTCGTCTCCTCCGCCGAACAGGCGGCGCAGAATCCGGAAGCGGGAGACCACGTCCACCTCGGCGACCAGGGAGGTGCCCAGCACGGGCCCGGCGACGCCGTCCCAGGTGCCCGAGAGTCGCAGCTCGTCCAGGGGCACGGGGAAGGAGGTCAGCTCGAAGTTGCAGCCCTGGACCGTCATCGAGCAGCGGCCTTCGTCGTAGACCCCATCCATGGCCCAGTACAGGTGACGGGGAACGGCGATCTGCACCGCCTCCCCGCCGTCGTCCATGCCGAACTTCTGCAGCCCCCAGAACACGGCCTTGCCCCGCTCCGGGTCCACGTGCACCACCCGCGCGTACACGGTCAGGCTCGCGATGCCGATCTGGTCGAAGGAGGGCACGACGGTGGGGTCGAAGACCGCCATGTGGGTGATCTTGAACGGCCGAGCCGGGAGTTCTTCGATGGACGGTGCGGGCGGGCGGGGGGCGCGGCGGGCCCGGAAGGCGCCAGCCACCTCATCCGTCCGGTCCCCGAGGGCGTACCGCGCGCGGATGGACACCTGGAACGGCCCGTCGTCGGACGCGGGCCGCACCGGCACCACGTTCAGCTGGGCCCGGTTGGGGTGGACCGTGATCCGGTGCGGCAGGGGCGGCTCGATCTCGACCTCGATGGCCTCCGGCTCGAGCTTCGCTGCCTGGGCCCTCCCCCCCCGCCGGGAGAGGAGGCGGAAGCTCAGGGCCTGGGCCGCGTCGACCTCCTGGGGCTCCCCGTCCCCGTCCGCCAGCGGCGTGTCCACGATGGTCCCGCCCGGCGTGACGTAGTACAGGTGCGCGCCGTCTTCCGGGTAGCCGTCGTCGGGTTCCAGATTCAGGCCCGGCGTCTCCGGGGCGTCGAGGTACAGGTGATAGGGGACGAAGAACACCTCTCCCGCCGCCGACGCCGTGGACAGCCCGGTCCGGCCCAGGGCGAGGGAGGCGTTGATGTTCGGCGCGTCGATGTCCACACCGCCGACCCGGGTATCCAGGGACCAGCGCCGTCGTCCCGCGGGATCGATGGCGTAGAGCAGACCATTCCCGCCGCCCACGTAGATCAGGTAGGGGCTCTCATCCTCGGGATCGGGGCCGAGCACCGCGGAACAGCGGATGGCGTCGCCGGTGTAGAAGGTCCAGACCACCGAGGGCCCCGCCGGATCGATGGCATACAGGTTGCCGTCCTCGGAGCCGATGTAGATCGTGCCGTCGTCGGCGATGGCCGGTGTGGCGTAGATCGGACCGCTGGTGGCCAGCTTCCAGCGCCGCGATCCATCCACGGGATCCAGGGCCTGGACGACGCCATCGAAGCCGCCGAACACGATCGTGCCGTCCGGTGCCACCGCCGGGGAGGACGCCACGAAGTTTCCGATGTCGCTGCGCCAGCGGACCTTGCCCGTCTCCGCGTCCAGGGCGTAGCAGCTCAGGTCGAAGGAGATGAAGTAGACCGCGCCGTCGTCACCGAACGACGGGTTGGTCCAGGTGTGCAAGCCCGAGAGGTAGGCCCAACGGACCCCCTTTCCGGGTTCGATGGCGTAGAGGTTGAAGTCGTCGTTGCCCGCGTACAGCCACCCATTGGGTCCCAGCGAGACGTTGGCCTCCCACCAGTAGATGGTCGACGGGGTGAAGTGCCGGCGGTTCTCGAACAGGTTGAGCTTCCAGACCTCCTCGCCCTGCGGTGTGATCCCGTACAGCCCAGCGTCGCAGGACACGAACCACACCGTGCCTTCCCGGTCGATGCAGCCCGCGCAGTCGATGCACTCCCCGGTCTCGTGGGACCAGCGCTGCTCGCCGCTCACCGGATCCAGTGCGTAGAACCGCTTGTCGGCCGATCCCACGTAGATCGTCTCGTCGGCGCCGACGATGGGCGTGCTGAAGATCCCGTTGCCGGTCTGCCAGCGGCGGAAGGTCATGGGCTCGGCCCGCCGGAAGCCCCCGTCCCCGGTCACCAGGGGAGACTTGCCCGTGTTGCGGGCGTTGCCACGCATGCAGGGCCAGGGGGAACCGGCGTGGTAGGGCACGCTGGCGCTGAGTTCGTCCTCGTTCCAGGGCATCGGGGCACCTCCCGTGGAGCTGGGCCATCCTAATACACCGGCACGGCGGCTATGCTATGCAGGCTGCGCGTGGGACCCTATGGGATGCGCGGGGAGTCACGATGACGCGACGACGCGGGACCTGGAGTCGGAACCTGGGCGTGAGCGCGACCGTCGTGGGTGTGAGCCTGCTGCTCAGCCTGGGCACGACCCGCTCGGGCCAGGGCGACGACGGCGCCGAGGTCACGTCCTGCAAGGGCGCTCCCCCCACCGCGGAGGAGATCCTGTACGACAGCGAGTGCGGGATCGCCGGCGCCATCGCCTGCGGAGAGTGGTGCTGTCCCAGCTCGGCCTACACCTGCTGCGACGGGGAGGAGGACGCTCCCCCCGAGTGCTGCCCCACCGCAGCGTCGGCCTGCTACGACGGTGGCGGAGGCCTGACCGGCTGGCCCAAGTACAACGGCTGCAGCCCACGCCCCGACGGATGCGGCGGGGACAAGCCCCAGTTCTGCGAGGGCAGCCGCCGCAACACCTGTTGCCCCTCGGACACGGAGTGCGACTCCTCGTTCGGCGTGGCGTTTTGCAAGGACGACAGCTGTCCCGCGGACCGCAAGTGCAACTCGGGGCGCCTGTGCTGCACCGAGCCGGGCATCTGCCGCGACTTCCTCAACACCGAATACTGCCTCGAGGACTGCGCGGCCCAGGGCAAGCAGAAGTGCGAGCTGATCGGCGACTACTACGGCGAGGATCCTCTCCACATCTGCTGTCCCAGCGGCGCCTGCAAGCACCACCCGGACGGGTGGCCGTTCTGCGAAGGAGTCGTCGACTGACAGTCCACCGCCGCGTCCCCACCGAGAACCGCGAGGACCTCTGCCGGCGGACCCCCACCCGCATCTTCGGCCGGGACCTCTAGGCCGTGGTCGCCCCCTACATCGCCGCCGCCGTGGCCGCCACCGCCCTGTTCGGGCTGGCCGCGGTGGCGCTGAAGGTGGGGGTCGGCCGGGGTATGCCGAGCCTTTCTGTCAGCGACGTCGTCCGTCATCCCCTGCGCACGGCGGGCGCGCTGCTGGGCAACCGGATCTGGATCGGCGGCCTGGCCCTGAACCTGCTCGGCGGAGTGTTCTACTGCGTGGCCCTCGCCCAGCTCGACCTGACGATCGTCAAGCCCGTGGTCACCTTCTACGTGGTGGTCGCGGCCGTGATGGGAGCGGCCCTGCTGAAGGAGCGGATCGGCAAGCTCGAGACCCTCGGCATCGCCGTGGCCGTCGCGGGGGCGGCCATGCTGGGCCTGCAGGGGGAGGTGGTGACCGGGGACGAGGTCAGCATCGGGGCCCAGTACCGGGGGGTGCTCGCCGTCGCGACCGTCTGCGTCGCCATCGCCGCGTTCACGGCCACGCCGCTGTGGGTGCCAGGGCTGCGGGGCAAGGTCTCCCCGGAGGTGACCCTGTCGGCGGTCTCCGGGGTCGTCTGGGGGCTCGGCACCGCCGGGTACAAGCTGTTCTTCAACGAGATGCTCGCGTTCCCGGTGGTGGCCGAGGCCGGCGGGCTCGCCGCGGCGCTGGGAGAGCCGGGGTTCTACGGCGCGGTGATCACGTCGCCGGCCCTGTGGATGACCGCGGTGTTCAACGTCGTCGGCTTCGGCATCTACCAGCTCGCCTTTGCCAGCGGCAGGGTCGCCATCGTCACGCCGATCGTGATGGCCACCACCCTGATCGCGCCGCTGATCGCCGGCGTCGGGGTCTTCGGCGAGGACCTGCCGTTCCTCAAGCTGGCGGGCATCCTCACCACCGCCGCCGGCACCATCGTCCTGACCCTCGGCAAGGGTGGCGACGCCACGGAGGAATCCGCGTGACCTTGCTTTCCCACCTCCGCCCCTGGGGACCCGCGGTCCTGGCGGGCGTGGTCGCGACGGGCTGTCCCACCGATCCGGGTGACGACGATCCCGTCGTCCCGTCCGTCGCCACCGCCGTGCCGATCACCATCGACGGGCTGTTCGAGGACTGGGACGAGGTGCCTCGGGCCGCCGTCGACGTGATCGGGGACGGGGGCGAATCCGGCGTGGACCTCACGGAGATCCGGCTGGCCAACGACGACACCCACCTCTTCATCCGGCTGGACGCCGCCACCGAGTTCCAGCTCGACGAAGGCCACGCCCTGACCCTGTGCATCGATACGGACGGTGATCCGGCGACCGGCGAGGAGATCCACGGCATCGGCGCCGATCTGTGGTGGGGGCTCGGCGAACGCCTGGGCCGGGCCCACGGCTCGGAGGGATCCTTCGAGATCCTGCCCGCGGACTTCGGCTTCCGGGCATCGCCCACCGTGTCCTCGACCACCTTCGAGATGGCCATCGCGCGGGACGCCTCGCCCGCGGGGCCGCTGTTCGGCGACGGCCCCGTGTCGGTCGTGCTCCAGGATCGGACCGTGGGGGAGGACGGCCTGATCGACGGCGAGCTGCTCCCGGACGCCGGTGCGCTGACCTACCCCTTCGACCCCACCCCGGTGGGGGCCCCCGAACCGATCCCCCTGGCGCGCCAGAGCGAGGACACGATCCGGCTGGTGACCTGGAACACCCTGTGGGACGGGATGACCGATCCCGCCCGCGCGGAGAGCTTCCGACGGGTTCTGACCGCCCTCGACCCGGACATCCTGGCCCTGCAGGAGGTCACCGACCATGAACAGGTCATCGAGCTCGTCCCCGAGATCCTGCCCCTCGCAGACGGGGAGTGGAGCGTCGTGAACTGGAGCGACCGGCTGACCTTCAGCCGCCTCCCGCTGGTCACCGGGTGGCCCGTCACCTACGACCCCATCGACGGCCGCTTCACGGTCTCGGCCGTCGAACTCCCCGACGGGCGCTGGCTGGCGCTGTTCAACGCCCACATGAGCTGCTGCGAGTGGGAGCAGGACCGCCAGCTGGAGGCGGACAGCTTCATCGCCTACCTGCGGGGCCTGACCGACCCGACCCACGCCAACGCCCTTCCCGAGGGCACCCCGATGATCCTGGTCGGGGACCTGAACCTGGTACAGGGCTCCCAGCCCCTGACCACCCTGCTCACCGGCGAGATCGTCAACACGTCGTGGTACGGCCAGGGCGTCCCCCCCGACTGGGACGGCTCCCCCCTCGCCGACCTGGTCTCCCGCCTCACCGAGCGGCGGGTGGCCTACACCTGGCGCGCCGACCACGGCTCCTACTGGCCCGGCCGCCTGGACTTCGTGATCTACACCGACAGCGTCCTGTCCGTGGAGCACAGCTACGTGCTGCACACCGTGGAGATGAGCGACGACGTCCTCGACTCCCACGGCCTCCGCCCCGACGACACCTACATCGCCTCCGACCACCTGCCCCACGTGGCGGACATCCGCCTAGCGGATCCCCAGTAACGAGGCGCGAGATGGGTTCAGGCGCCGGCGGTGCGCCGCTGGAGCAACATCTCCACGAAGGCCTCGAGGCGGGTGCGGATCTGGCCCTCGGCGAACTGGCGGGCGTCGACGCAGTCGACCTCCAGGTTGATGACGGGGATTCCGTGGTCCTGGAGCGCGCCCTGGACCAGGCCGCGGGTGCCGGTGCCCTGGCGACAGCCCCAGTGGCAGGGGTTGATCACCGCGTCCACGTCGTAGCGCCGGGCCAGCTCGACGACGCGCTCGGCGCGGCGGCGGGCGGAGAGCATCAGGGGGGTGGACAGGCAGCGGCGGGCCATCCCGGGTAGGGGATCCGCCGGGTCGAGGGGCTCCCACCACACGTCGTTGAGCTCATCGGCGACCACCAGGGCCCCGTGTTCCTCGGCGAGGATCTCCTCCACCGGATTGCGGAACTGGATCCGGTTCTGCAGCCACATCAGCCGGATCGGCTCCCGGGGCAGGTGGGGGTCGCGCTCGGCGAGCTTGGCGGCGAACTCGTCCCGGTACGCCCTCGCCACCGCCACGCCGTCCTCACGGCCGAACAGCAGGGCCAGGGTGATGCCCATGTTGACCATGTCCCGCCGACGGGCCGGCGTGGGCACGGCACCGGCCAGCGCGTAGACCTCCACCAGCAGATCCCGGGCCTGGTTGGACAGCTCCACGGCCCGTCTCAGGCGCTCGGGGTCCAGGGACTCGCCGATCCGCCCCCCCACGAACTCCGCCATCGCCCGGAACTGATCGGCCAGATACTCCTGGGCTGCCTCGCCCTCCTCCGGCGGCACGTGGACCAGCATCAGCGGCCAGTCGTGGCGGTGGGCGATCTGCTCGATCACGGCCAGCCCACCGCTGCAGGGCAACGACGTCCCCACCAGAAGGTCCGCGTGGGGCATCATCCCCGCCTCGTCCGCCGCCAGCACCGCCCGGTGGTAGGCGCAGCTGTCGGTGGAGAAGCCCGACTGTTCGGCGGCGTCCAGCATCGGGCCCGCCATCCCCGTCGACGACAGGCTGGCGCCCACGAACTCCACGAAGGCCGGGGTCACGTCCATGGCGGCCAGCAGGTCGTAGGGGGTGGCGATCCCGCACCAGGCCACCTTGTGCTCCCCGTCGAACAGCCGGACGCCGAGCCGCGCCAGCTCCAGCGTCAGGTGCTTGCGCGCTACCGGCTGCCCCGCGGAGGCCTCCGAGAGCTTCTCCTCGACGCCGCGGACCACGTCCTGGAAGTAGGGGAGGATCATGGGGACTCCCTCAGCATCTCGACGAAGGCCTCGATGCGCGTTCGCTGCTGTCCGAGGCTGCGCAGGGTGCAGTCGCCCTCCAGGACCAGCAGCGGCACGCCCGCGTCCCGGAAGGCGTCGCGCAGGGCGGGCATCCGCACCAGGTAGGGGTCGCAGAACTTCACCACGTGGGCCACCGCTCCCCGGGCCCCCGATTCGACGACCCGCCCCAGCACCTGGGCCGCCAGGGCGCCACCGTCGGCGTGGCGCATGGTCCGGGCGCACAGCGGACGGTGCATCAGCGCCGCCGCCAGCGCCTCGAGCGCGGGCCGGTCTCCGATCTCCCCCACCCGCGTCAGCTGCCGCGAGCCGCTGCACAGATCGTCGTCCACCACCCGCGCCCCACACCCCTCGAACAGCGCCGCAGCGTCCGGATCGGGCAGCACGTTGCCGAACACCAGCAGCGGCACGTCGTCCCCGCCGGGCAAGGCCCGGTTCTCCTCGCTGTCCAGCGCGTCCGTCAGCTCCGTCAGGACGGCCTCGGGTGCCTCGCACACGGCGCGGTTCAGCCACTGCTGGTAGGTGGGACGCCCTCCCGCGAAGGTCCCCTCCCCCACCCGCCGGCCCAGCTCCGCGAGCCCGTCGAACAGGCGATCGTAGAGGTCCAGCGAGGCGCGCAACGCGTCGTCACTCACCGGCTCTCCGGCCCAGTCCCCCAGGGTGTCCCGCAGCCGATCGAGGCAACCAGCGAGGTAGCGCGCCGCCCGTTCGTCCTGGACCGTGGGGACGTCCAGCAGCGTGCTCAGGCCGTCCAGGTCCAGGTCGCTCCAGGCGTTGGCCAGGCGACGCATGGCGTCACAGCTGTTGGCGAACACCACCCCCGTCAGGGGCGGCAGATCGCCCGCCAGCCGCCGGTCCAGGACCCGCTTCACCTCGGGGCAGAGGTTGTCGTGGAGCACGGCGCCTGCCTGGTCGGGGGCGTTGCGCAACGGCAACATCCGGTAGGGCTCGAATCCCGCCGCGTGGATCAGCGCCAGCGGGGTGTACGAGCAGGTAAATCCCACCCGTCGGGGGGAGCGAACGTTCATCGGCACTCCTCGTTGGCCCGATCATACCCGCCGCGGGGGGGATCCGATCTTCTTCGCCGGAACGAGCTAGGATGGCGCGATGTCCGGGAATCCCCCCCAGGTCCAGACCGATCCGGCGCCCACACTGCAGGTCCTCGAGCACCGGGGGCTGGAGCGCTGGCTGGTTCGGGCGATGAAGATGGCCCGGGCGATGGGCCTGTCGATCACCAACCTGGACCCCGATTCGGTGCTCACCCAGGCCCGCCGCTCGACCGGCCTGGAGGACTGGGGCGACGAACGCTTCCTCGAGCCGATGCGCCGGATGCTCTCGGCGGTGCCTGAGTGCGAATACACGATCCTCGGGGACGTTCTCTTCCGGGGAAACACCTACCGCGCGGTGACCCACCGGTTGCAGATCGAGGCGTTCTTCGCCCGCCACCCAGAGGCCGAGGCCATCCCCGTGGACCGCCCGGTGTTCGTCCTCGGTTTCCCCCGCACGGGGACCACCCTGTTGCAGAACCTGCTGGCCCTCCCGGAGGGCCGCCGGGCGCTGCAGTTCTGGGAGCTGGTCAACCCGGCCCCCCTGGACGCGGATCCCGACCGGGACCGGCGCAAGCGCATCGCCCTGGTGGAGCGGGATCTGCGGGTGGCCGCCCGGCTGGGTCCCGAGATGGCCCGGATGCACGACGTGCGGGCGACCACGGCCGAGGAGTGCTGGCCCCTGCTGTCCAACTCGCTGACCGTGCTCAACTCCGACGTCTGCCACGGATTGAAGCCCTACGGCGAGTGGCTGCTACAGCAGGACATGGTCCACCCCTATCGGGAGTACCGCCGCCAGCTCCAGATGCTGCTGCACCGAAAGTCGGCCCACCGCCTGATCCTCAAGTGCCCCGAGCACCTGTGGTTCCTCGACGCCCTGCTCGAGGTCTTCCCCGACGCCGGCATCGTCTGGACCCACCGGGAGCCGAGGGCCTGCATCGCCTCGTATTCCTCCATGGTCTCGGTCGCCCGCCGCCTGACCATGGGCAAGGTCGACCCCCCCGAGGTCGGCGCCCACGTGGCCGACCGCTTCCTGACCGGTGTCACCCGCGCCATGGCCGTCCGGGACCGCGTCGGCGACGAATCGTTCATCGACCTCCCGCTCTCCGAGCTCGCGGCCGATCCAGTGGCGGCCGTCCGTCGGGTGGAGGAGAGGTTCGACCTGACCCCCGCCCCCGAGGACCTCTTCCGGGGCTACCTCGACCAGCAGCGTACGGACGATCCGGGGGCCCACTGCTACAGCGCCGAGATGTTCGGGCTGCACGACGAGGACGTCCGCGACCGCTTCGGCCCGTACATCGACCGCTTCGGCCTCTGAATCCCGTCGTCCGGCCCGTTCATCATGCCGTTCATCTTCCCCCCACCGCCCGCGGGACAATGGATCCGGTGGCCCGGGCGAGCGGTCGGGCCGGACGGGAGGAGCGAACGCCATGCGGGCCACGATGCTCATCGCCACGAGCTGCCTGCTGCTGGCGACCGGGTGCACGGTCGGGTTCCTGCCCACCTTCCTTCCCGGCGGCAACGTCCACATCGGAGACATGGGGGTCGAGTGCCGACCCGAGGCGACCGCCTCCGGCGACCAGCTCGCCTTCGAGGCCTACACCACCGGCCAGGTACGGACCGTGAGCGTCACCGTGCTGCGGGGCCAGCAGGAGATCGCGGCCGTGGATCTCGTCCGGGGGGAGCCGGGCTACTGGGAGGGCAAGCTCCGCTGCAGCGACATCGAGTCGGATTGTGCCGAGTTCAACGCCCTGCTCTTCAAGTTCAGCGTCGAGGGCGTGGACGGGACCGTCGAGAACAAGCTGATCTGATCCTCGATCAATCCCTCAGATAGTGGCACGTGTACCCGTTGGGGTGCTTCTGCAGGTAGTCCTGGTGGTAGGCCTCCGCGGGCTCGAAGGGGCCGGCGGGGACGATCTCGGTGACGATGGGATCGGTCCAGCGATCCGACGCCTCCTGCTCGTCGCGCACGCGCTGGGCGACCCGCCGCTGGCGGTCGTCCATGGTGAAGATCGCGGAGCGGTACTGGGTTCCCCGGTCGTTGCCCTGGCGATTCGGAGTGGTCGGGTCGTGCATCCGGAAGAAGTAGCCCAGCAGCTCCTCGTAGCGGATCACCGAGGGATCGAACACGACTCGTACCGCCTCGGCGTGCCCGCTGCCGCCGGAGGAGACGGCCAGGTAGTCCGGTTCGTCCACGTGCCCGCCCGTGTACCCCACCTCGGTGCCCCGGACCCCGGGGATCCCACGCAGGATCTCCTCCATCCCCCAGAAACACCCACCGGCCAGGATCGCGACCTCGTGGCGGGTGGACACCCCTCGCCCCTCACCCGGAGGGTTCGGGGAATCCGCCAGGGCCACTGGCGCGGCCATCAGCACCGCGCAGAGCCCGAGCCCGTGAATCCAATCCGCCATCACGCCATCCTCCTCGGCCCTCCCCCGGTTACGCTAGGAACGCGTCTCGAACCCCGCCAGCCCGCGAGAACGTCGCCCGCCGGTTGACCCGTCCCTCCGGATGTCCTGTGATCGTCCGATCAGCAAGGTGGAGGCCCGTTGACTGGCGATGACCCGACCCCCGATCGTCCCGGTCGGAGCGACGAGGAGCCCACCCTCCTCGCGCCCGGGGTGGATCCCACCGACACGGTCGACGACGGGGCGCCGACGAGGCTGCACCCGGACGCGGCCAGGCGGGCCGATGTAGCGGATCCCGAGGTCGGACTGCGCCCCCCCACGATGGTCGACAACTTCCAGGTGCAGCGCCTGCTCGGGGCCGGCGGCATGGGCGAGGTCTACCTGGCCAGGGACATGCTCCTGGGGCGCAAGGTGGCGCTCAAGGTGCTGCATCCGCGGGCGCTGGGCTCCGACGACGCGGTGGAGCGCTTCCTGTTCGAGGCCCGGACCACCGCCCGCTTCAGCCATCCCCACATCGTCACCATCTACGCGGTGGGCCAGCACGGGACCCACCCCTACGTGGCGCTGGAGTACCTGACCGGCGAGACCCTGCGGGAGCGGATGGCCGAGGAGGAGCTGGGGGTCAAGGAGGCGGCCCGGATCGGGATGGCGGTGGCCGACGCCCTCGCCGAGGCCCACCGCCACCGGATCCTCCACCGGGATCTCAAGCCCGAGAACGTGATGATCCCCCGGGACGGTCGCGTACGCGTGCTCGACCTGGGGCTGGCCAAGGTGGTCGACGACGCCCCGGGTTCGAGCCTCGACCCGGCTTCGGTCAGCCCCGAGTCCCTGGACGAGACCCCATCGCCGGTCACCCAGCACGGACGCGCCGGGGGCACTCCGTCCTACATGGCACCGGAACAGTGGGCGGGGGGACAGGTCTCCCCGGCCACGGACGTCTGGGCCCTGGGGGTCACCCTGTACGAGATGCTCGCGGGCCGGCGTCCGTACGAGGTCCCGGACGTGCGTGCCCTGTGCTTCCAGGTCACCAGCGACGCCCCCGCACCCCCGCTGGATCCCAGGGCTCCGGTCCCCGAGGATCTGATCTCCCTGGTGGCCCGCTGCCTGGAAAAGGCCCCGGACCGGCGACCGTCGGCTCGCGAGGTCCACGGCGTCCTCCACGACCTGCTCTACCCCGCACCCCAGGCCAAGGACGGGGAGACGAGCCCCTTCCGGGGGCTGCTGCCCTTCCACGAGCGTCACAGCCACCGCTTCTTCGGCCGGGACGCGGATGTCGCGGCCTTCCTCGAACGCCTGCGTGAGACGCCGGTGCTGCCGGTGGTCGGCCCCTCGGGGGCAGGCAAGAGCTCCTTCGTCCGCGCCGGCGTGATCCCCCGGCTGCGGGAGCAGGGCCCCTGGATCGTCCTCACCCTGCGGCCGGGGCGAGATCCCTTCCGGGGGCTGGCGAGCCGCCTCGCCTCGGGTGCGACGGTGGCCACCGCCGACGACACCTGGCTCGGGACCTCCTGGGACGCCAGCCAGCCGTCGATGCCCGACGTCCGGGCACCGCTGACCGGTATCGAGGACGGCGGCGACCTGGACCGGCAGCTTCGGGAGACCCCCGGCCGGCTCGGGCTCCTGCTGCGGCAGCTGGCCGAAGCGGAGCGCGCGCGCGTTCTGCTCTTCATCGACCAGGCCGAGGAGCTGTTCACGCTCACCGAGGACGAGGAGACCGCCCACGCGTTCCTGTCGGCCATCGCCGCCGCCGCCGACGATCCCGAGTCGCCGGTCCGCGCGGTACTCGCGATGCGCGACGACTTCATGGTGAGGATGGCGGAGTCCCCGGCCGCGCGGGAACTGACCGGGCGGATCACCGTGCTGCGGAGTCCGGGGCCGGTCCAGCTGCAGGAGATCGTGTCGAGACCGCTGCTGGACGCCGGCTACCGCTTCGAGGACGACCGGCTGCCGGCGGAGATGGTCGCCGACGTGCAGGGAGAGCCCGCGTGCCTTCCCCTGCTCCAGTTCGCCTGTGCCCAGCTGTGGGATCGACGGGACCGTGGCCGCCGCCGCATCCCGCGCGCCGCGTTCGAGACCATCGGCGGGGTCTCGGGGGCCCTGGCCACCCACGCCGACGGGATCCTGGAGTCCCTCGACCGCGGTCAGCTGGCCCACGCCCGGTCGTTGCTCCTGCGGCTCGTGACCCCCGACCGCACCCGGCGCACGGCCACGCGGGGCCAGCTGCTGGATGGTCTGGGGCCCGACGCCGCCGGGATCCTGGATCGGCTGATCGCCGACCGGCTGCTCCTCACCCGCCGTAGCCGCTCCGGCGCCGACGACGCCGAGGTCGAGCTGGCCCACGAATCGTTGATCCGCGACTGGGGCCAGCTGAGCCGGTGGCTCGACGAGGGGCGCGACGAGATCGCCTTCCTCGACGAGGTGGGGCGTGCCGCCGCCCTCTGGGAGGCCCGCGGGCAACCGGCCGCGGAGGTCTGGGGGGGAGACGCCCTGCGCGACGCCCTGCGCAGAGCCGAGCCGATCCGAGAGCTCCCGGGCCCCGTCCGCCGCTTCCTCGAGCAGGGACGACGACGGGAGGATGTCCGGATCCGCCGCACGCGCCGGTGGATCGCGGGGACCATCGCCGCCCTGGCCACGGTGGCGCTGGCCCTCGGGGTGCTCTACACCGAGGCGCGCCGCCAGCGGGGTCGCGCCGAACAGGAGCGGGTGACCGCCGTGGACAGCCAGGCCCGGCTGCTGGCGGACGGCGCCACCGACGCCCTGGAGCGGGGGGATCTACTGGAGGCCCGCGCCCGCCTCCGGAGTTCCCTGGAGATCCGAAGCTCCACCCAGGCCCGCGCCCTGTGGCAGCGTCTCTCCCGGGAGCCTCTCCAGTGGCGCAGCCCCCTCCGGGCGCGTTCGGGCGACGCCCAGGTGGCGTGGTCCGCGGACGGGAGCCGGATCGCCCTGGGCACTGCGGTCGAGCAGTACTTCCTGGTCGATCCCAGCACCGGTGACGTGAGCCCCCTGGATCCCGATCCGGAGCAGGACGACGACGCGATGTGCGTGGCGTTCTCCGCCGACGGGACGATCCTGCTGGTGGGCCACCGTTCGGGCTGGGTCACCCTCTGCGCCCAGGGGGATGACGAAGTGGAGACGCGCTGGAAAGCCGGGGAGGCGCCCCTGGCGGCGCTGGCGATGTCCCCCGACGGGCACACCCTCGCCGCGCTGGACACGGAAGGCAGACTCCACCTGGGCGACCCCACCCAGCCCGCCGCCTCTCGGACCCTGGCCCCGGGCATCCGCGGCCCGTCGGTCGCCGCCGCCGTCCTGGCCTTCTCACCGGACGGTGAGGTCCTGGCCGCGGGCGGGACGGACGGGGTGATCCGGCTGTGGGACCTGGACTCGGGAGCCCCGCCACGCGAGATCCCGGCACACGACAAGGCCGTCGAGGCGATCGCCTTCTCCCCGGACGGAAGCCAGCTCGCCAGCGGGAGCTGGGACCTCACGGTGAAGACCTGGGACCGCGCGACCGGTGCTCCCCGCGAGGCCGTGCGCTGCCAGCCGGATCGGATCCGGGGCATCGCCCTGGGCTACCGGGAGGGGTGGATCGCGGCCTGCGCCTCGGACACCCGCTCGGTGTCCCTGTGGGACGTGGAGCGCGGCGAGCTCCTCGCCGAGCTGGGGAACGACCTGTACAACGCCGACGGCATGGCCTTCTCCCCCGACGGCGGCGCCCTGGTGGTCGCCGACTGGAGCGGCATTCGCCGATGGTCCACCGCCACGGCGGTCACCCAACGGGAGGATCCGGGCCATTCCAAGGACGTTCGCGACGTCGTCTTCCATCCCGACGGCGACCGCCTGATCTCCGCGGGCGAGGACGGGCAGATCTGGATCTGGGATGCGGTCACCGGAGAGGCCCGTGCCTCGTTCACCGGTCCCCAGCGCAGCATCTACTCCCTGGACATCTCCCCCGATGGCCGCCGTCTGGCCACCGGGGGTACGGACCGTGTGGTCTGCGTGTGGGACCTGGTCACCCGGCGGCTGATCCACGCCCTGGAGGGGCACACCGCCAACGTCTGGGGGGTGGCCTTCGGGCCGGATGGGCGACTGCTGGCGTCCGGCGCGATGGATCAGGAGGTCCGCCTCTGGGACTCCCTCACCGGCAAGTCCACCGCCGCCATGGCCGGCCCCAGCAAGGGGGTTCTGTCCGTCGCGGTGCGTCCGGACGGCCGCCAGATCGCCGCCGGATCCGCCGATGGGACGGCCTGGCTCTACTCCGTGGAGGAGCGGACTCTCGAGCACCGGCTGAAGGGCCACGGGCACGACGTCTGGGGCATCGCCTACTCCGGCGACGGGCGGACCCTGCTGACCGGGGGCTGGGACCAGACCCTGCGGTTGTGGGACACCCGCACCGGGAGCCAGCGGACGGTCTTCACCCCCGAGACCTGCGACCTGTCGCCGGTGGGCGCCCCCAACTTCCCGGCCGTGGCCTACGACGAGCAGCAGGGCACACTGACCGCCGTGTGCGAGCGCCGAAAGGCGGCGGTGTGGGACCTGGAGACCGGCGAGGAGCGGGCCGTGTTCCACGGGCGGTGGGGGCTGGACTACTCCCTCGCGTTCTCCCCGGACCGAACCCGGGTGGCCACCATCGACGGGCCCATGGTCCGCCTGTGGTCGGCGGAAGGCCGCCCCCTCTGGCGGGGGACCGTCCTGCTCCCCGAGGACCTCCTGCTGCACACCCACCGGGGCTGGATCGACCTGACCGGGGGCGGGGGCGCCCCCCCCGAGGGGGCCTGGCGCCGGGCGGTGGAGGACCGGGGGGTGGCCGGGGACGCCACCGCGGAGCGACTCTGCCTGCTGACCCACGGGGGAACGCTGGAGATCTGGGACCTGGCCGGCGACACGTTGACGAGGGAGGCCGCTGTGGACCCCTCGTCCAAGATCTTCGCCACCGAGGGCGGATGCGTCCTCGAGGAGGGGGGCGGCATCGCCCTTCACCTGCCCGGCGACGGAGAGCCGATTCCCATCCCGGGCTACCGGGTCACCTCGGTGGACGCGCCCCGCGGGGAGTTCCACGTGATGACCGACGAGCAGGTCACGCGCCACGGACCCGGGGGCGAACTCGTCGGGGCGGTGCCCACGCCCGGCAACGCCCAGATCAGCGTGCGGGTGGGCGACAGCCTGGCGGTGATCGACCCCGTCGAGGGCGTCGAGTACTGGACCCTCGACGGGGGAACGCTGCAGCGGTCGATTCGGCTACAGGATGCACCGGATCCGACACCCGTCGGCGCACTGGCGGGCCCCGGGGGGACGCTGGTCATCGCCTTCGCCGATGGAACCCTCGGTATCTGGGACGGGCACACCGGCGCCCTCCTCGACCGCATCAAGCTCCACGGCGCCGTGTCTCGACTGCAGCTGCACGGCGACACGCTCGCGGCGACCACCGACGTGGGGGACCACGCGGCGCTGGATCTTGGCGCCCTGGAGCGGGAGTACTGCGACCTGCTCAGCGAGATCTGGGACCAGGTCCCCGTGGCCTGGGAAGGGGGCAGCCCCGAGGCGCTCGATCCGCCCGCGGACCACCCCTGCGCGCGCTGACCTCAGTCCAGCTCGGGCACCCGCTCCACCCGGGCCAGATCCTCGAAGGTCTCGGGCCGGCGCACGAGGTGCGCCACGCCGTCTTCGATCAGCACGACGCCGGGCCGGGGACCGCCGAAGTTGGTGGAGGTGGCGGTGAAGTAGGCCCCGGCGTCCATCACGGCCAGCAGGTCCCCCCGGTGGAGTGCGGGCATCGGAAGGTTCCGGTAGACGACGTCCATGGGGCTGGGGAGCCGGCCGAACACGTTGATGCGGCTGTCGGAGTCGGCCTCGCGGTTGGCCAGCAACACCGCGTGCAGCTCCGACAGGAACATCATCGAGACGGTCATGGCGCCGCCGTCGGTCAGGGCGAAGCGGCCTACCCCAGGCCGCTCCCGGACCGCCCCGACGCTCAGCAGCAGGACCTGGGCGTCGCTGACCAGGGCCCGGCCCGGCTCCAGCACCAGGGTCGGCAGCTTCAGCTGCCACCGTTCGCACGCACGCTGGACCGCTTCGGACACCGCCTGCCCGTACCGTTCCAGCAGATCGGCCTCCCCGGGGGGCCGCTGTCGAGGCAGACGCCCCATGCCCAGGTAGATCAACATCTCGGCGGTGGTGAACTCACGGGACAGCCGGGTCCCCAGCCCGCCGCCCAGGTCGATGAGGTCCGGTTCGGCCCCGGCCTCGGTGGCGTGGAGCTGGACCCTCATCACCCGCTCCGCCGCCTGCTCGAAGGCCCGCAGATCGTGGATCCCCGAGCCGATGTGGGCGTGGATCCCGCGCAGCTCCAGGTGCTCCGATGGAACGGCTCGGGTGATCGCCGCGGTCACCTCCCCCGCCTTCTCGTCCAGGCCGAACTGGTTCTTGCGGGAACCGGTGAGGGAGGAGGCGTTCATCCCCCGGGGGACGATGTCGGGGCAGATACGCAGGGCGATCCGTGCGCGGCGGTCCAGCTGCCGGGCCAGCTCCTCGACCCGGGCCAGCTCCTCGAGCCCATCCACCACCAGCAGGCCGATGTCGTCTTCGATGGCCATGCGGAGCTCGTCGTCGCGCTTGTTGGGCCCGTTGAAGACCACGTCGTCCGCCGGGACACCCAGCTTGCGGGCCAGCCACAGCTCGTAGCCGTCCACCACCTCGGCCCCCGCCCCGGCGGCGTGGATCACCTTGAGCAGCCCGGCCACGTTGTTGGTCTTATACGAGTAGTGCACCCGCGCGCCGCCGGGGTAGCCGGCGAAGGCGTCCCGGAATCGCTGGCTGTTGGCGCGGAGGGTGGCGGCGGAGGCCGCGTGCACGGGGGTGCCGAAGGCCTCCGCGACGTCGACCAGGTCGATCCCGTCCATCCGTAGGAGGCCGGCCTCGCGTTCCAGGTTCCACCAGGAGGGATCGGGCATGGCCCGCAGTCTACCGCAGGCCGTCGAGCCAGCCGAGGATGCCGCGGATCGCCCGGGTGTCGAAGAGCGGATCCATGTGGGTGGCCCCCGGTAGGAGGAGGGTCGTCGCTCTCCCGCCCAGGGCCCCGCCGAGCACGCCGGCGTGACGGACCCCGATCACACCGTCCCGTGTGCCGTGAACGATCAGCACCGGGCAGGTCGCCGAATCGCGCAGCCGGTCGGACAGCCTCATCTCCCGGATCGTCCGGTCGAACGCCTGGATGTACTCGCGGCGATCCCCGACCCGCACCGGAAAGGCACCCCGCTTGAAGCGGCCCACGGCGGGCAGGACCTCGTAGGTGTTGCCGTACGCCAACGCGCGGTAGATCGAGGGCCGGCAGAGCCCCATCAGCTCGCGGATCGACCCGGCACCCACATCCAGGCCGTCGGCGGGCGCCGCCCCCCCCCCCCCCCCCCCCCCCGCCCCCCCCCCCCCCCCCCCCGCCCCCGCCCC
>CAZITQ010000125.1:6835-27968 GCA_964542165.1 uncultured Rickettsiales bacterium | reverse complement strand
CCCCCCCCCCCCCCCCCCCCCCCCCCCCCCCCCCCCCCCCCCCCGGGGAGGGGGAGAGATGCTGCATCCGTTCCATCACGAGAACCTCGACTGCTACCGACTCGCTCGCGAGGTCGGGGGATGGGTTCACAAGGCCCGGTTTCCGGCGGAAACGAAAGATCTTCGGGACCAGGCGCTGCGCTCGTCCAGGTCCGTGGTGCTCAACATCGCCGAAGGGGCAGCGCGCGGGGGAGCTGCGGGGAGGAACCACTTCCGGATCGCTCTGGGCTCGGCGGCGGAGACCTGCGCGGCGCTGGACCTGGTCGGGATCGACGGGGTCCGCGAGCAGCAGGACAAGCTCAGGCGGGTGGGAGCGATGCTCCGGAAGCTGGCCGGGTAGGCGCGCGGGGGAGCCCCGAATCCAACCGGCTCCGCTCGCCTTTGTCCCCGGTCCAGGGAGACACTCGGGGTCAGAAGACTCCGGGACCGAGCTCCCCGAGCGTTCCGCTGCGCCACCCCAACCTTCGGGCTCGTTCCTGGCCCCCGCCTCACCCTTCCGGATCAGGCAGTCCTGCCGAAGCGAAGCCGAGGCAAACACCTGCTACTCGAGGGGCGGGTGGGCGGGAGAGGGTGGAGGGGTGGGGTGGGGTGTGCGGTAGCGGTTGGGCGGCAGCGCGGCCGATCTAGTCGGCGTCCTCTTCCGCCTTGTCGCAGATCATGACCTCGGTGGTCAGCAGCAGCGAGGCGATCGAAGCGGCGTTCTGAAGTGCCACGCGGACCACCTTGGCCGGGTCGATGACGCCGGCCTGGATCAGGTCCTCGTAGGTGTCGGTCGCGGCGTTGTAGCCCACGTTGCCCTCGGAGCGGGCGACCTTGTCGATCACGATCGAGCCGTCGACGCCCGCGTTGGCGGCGATGATGCGCAGGGGCTCGGTCAGGGCCCGGCGAACGATGTCGACGCCGAAGCGCTGCTCCTGGGGCACCTCGACCTTGTCCACCGCGTCCAGGATCCGCAGGAAGGTGATGCCGCCGCCGGGGAGGATGCCCTCCTCCAGGGCCGCACGCGTCGACGCCAGGGCGTCCTCGACCCGCGCCTTCTTCTCCTTCATCTCCACCTCGGTGGCCGCGCCCACGCGCACGACGGCGACGCCACCCGCCAGCTTGGCCAGCCGCTCCTGGAGCTTCTCCTTGTCGTACTCGGAGGTGGTCTCCTCCTTCTGCATCCGGATCTGGGCGATGCGGCCCTGGATGCCGGCCTCGCTGCCCGCGCCGTTCACGATGACGGTGTCGTCCTTGGTGATGACCACCTTGCTGGCGGTGCCCAGGTAGCTCAGGTCGATCTGCTCGAGCTTGAGCCCGAGCTCCTCGGCCACGATGCGGCCGCCAGTGAGGATCGCCATGTCCTCGAGCATCGCCTTGCGGCGGTCCCCGAAACCGGGGGCCTTGACGGCCGCGCAGGTCAGCGCGCCGCGCATCTTGTTGACCACCAGGGCGGCCAGGGCCTCGCCCTCGACGTCCTCGGCGATCAGCAGCACGGGCTTGCCGGCCCGGGCCACCTGCTCCAGCAGGGGCAGCAGGCTCTGCACGTTGGAGATCTTCTTCTCGTTGAAGAGGATCAGCGGATCCTCGAGCACCACCTCCATGCGCTCGGCGTCGGTGACGAAGTAGGGGCTGAGGTAGCCGCGGTCGAACTGCATCCCCTCGACCACGTCGAGCTCGGTCGCCAGGCCCTTGGCCTCCTCGACCGTGATCACGCCCTCGTTGCCCACCCGCTCCACCGCCTCGGCGATGATCTCGCCGATGGTGGTGTCACCGTTGGCGGAGATCGTCGCGACCTGGGCGATCTCCTCCTGGCCCGCCACGTCGCGGGACTGGCTCTGGATGGCCTCGACGGCCACGACCGTGGCGGCGTCGATGCCCCGCTTGAGGTCCATGGGGCTGTGCCCCGCGGCCACGAGCTTGACGCCTTCGCGGTACAGCGCCTGGCCCAGGACCGTGGCCGTGGTGGTGCCGTCGCCGGCCTCGTCGTTGGTGCGGGAGGCGACCTCCTTGACCATCTGGGCGCCGGTGTTCTCGAACTTGTCCTCGAGTTCGATCTCCTTGGCGACCGTCACGCCGTCCTTGGTGACCTGGGGGGCGCCCCAGGACTTCTCGAGCACCACGTTGCGTCCTCGGGGACCGAGGGTGATCTTGACCGTGTTGGCCAGCATATCCACGCCGCGGAGCATCGCCCCCCGCGCGTTGTCATCGAAGAACAGTTCCTTGGCGGCCATCGGCTAGTCCTCCACGATCCCGAGGATGTCGTCCTCGCGCAGGATCAGGTGCTCCACACCGGCGACCTTGATCTCGGTGCCCGCGTACTTACCAAACAGGACCTTGTTGCCCTCCTGGACCGTCATCGACACCCGCTGACCATCCTCGGCGATCTTTCCCTCGCCGACGGCGACGATGACGCCCTCCGCGGGCTTCTCCTTGGCCGTATCCGGGATGTAGATGCCCGACGCGGTCTTCTCCATGCTCTCGACTCTCTTGACCAGCACCCGGTCAAACAGGGGGATGACCTTCATCTCTATTCCTCCGTTCGGTCGCCTCGCGGTTCCCGTAAGTTATTGAAATCACGTAGCTTCGCCCGTGAGCGTGGAACAACTTAATCACGGCCCGGTAGCTGTCAAGAACCGCGACCCGCGCCGACCGAGCGCGCGGGCACCCAGACCCGCTTTGACCTTGACACTTCAGGGGTCGGGCGCTTATTTTGCCCCGCTTGGAAACCGATCCGCCCGGACCGGGCGAGGAGACGACCCATGGCACGCGTCACCGTCGAGGACTGCCTGGAACAGGTAGACAACCGCTTCGCCCTGGTCCTGATCGCTGCCCAGCGCACGCGACAGATCATCAAGGGTGCGCCGACCCTGTTGGACGTGGAGAAGGACAACAAGGAAGCGGTCATCGCCCTGCGCGAGATCGCCGCCGGCCTGATCCCTTACGACATCGAGGCGGCGCCCACGGACGAGGAGGTCGAGGAGGCCATCCGTGAGCTGCAGCAGGCGGCCCACCCGGATGACGGTCCGGACATCCCGGCCGAGCTGTTCGCCAGCCTGCGCGAACTCGGCGCCGGCGAGCAGCTGACCCCCGCGCCGGATACGGGCAAGAAGAAGGATGCCCCGGCCGCGGACAAGCCGGCGACCGACGGCAAGGAGGGCAAGGCATGAACACTGCGAGGAACGCCGCCCAGCTCGAAGCGCTCATGGACCTGAGGGTCCGCGCCCGCAATCTGGCCGAGGGCCTCATCACCCAGGACGAGGTGGACGCCTACCTCGAGAAGCTGGCCGACGACGAGGACAACGCCGAATGGGTCGACCTTCCCACGGTCGGCGCCGGTGAGGGCGACGAGGAAGCCCCGTCCGACAAGTAGTCCGCGCAGGCCCTGGCCGGTCCACGGACCACTCCCCCCAATCCCACATCCGCAGCCGAGCCTGGACGCAGGTGCGCCCACCGCTCCGCCGTCTGCCGATTCTCCGGTGGAGGCCCCGTCGGGTGGGGTCAGTGACGATCCTCGACGATCTCGAGAACGTAGCGCTTCTTCTTCTTGCCGCCAGCCGCGGTGATGATGGTGCGTAGGGCCTGGGCGTGCACACCGCGCTTGCCGATCACCTTGCCGATGTCCTCGCGGGCGACCTTGAGCTCGATGACGCAGGAGTGCTGGCCCTGGACCTCGTGGACCTCCACCTCCTCGGGGCGGTCCACCAACGCTCTGACAATCGTTTCTACCAGCTCCTTCACCGCAGGACTCCTCTCGCCGCCAGCGCCCTCGTGTTCGGCACCGGCACCCGCCGCCGCGTCAGCTCCGCCGAGACGTGCCCGCTCTCGTTCCGAACCCCGCCGGGCACCCTTGTTCATGCCCGGCCCACGCCTCTCGTCCGGTCCCTCCCAGACGGAGGAAACCCAGGATCACTACATTCCTAGACAAAACCCTATGTAGTTGTCCCGAGTGATGTCAATGGTTTGCGCCTCGGGCGCCCCCTGGTGATTTCATTGTGAAACCATCGCCCGGGGTTTTTTTCGTTTTTGGACTCTTTGGGTTTCATGATGAATCATGGATTACGGGACGACGTTCACCGCACCCCGGATCGTGTGGCGATTTATTTTAGCTCCCTGCGGGGGTGCAACGCGTTTTGGGGGCCGGGACTCCGCGGATCCACGGATGACTCGTCAACCTGGCATGGTGATTGCTAGATCCATGAATCAGCTCTGTTTCCTGTTTGCACACCGTAACGGTGACGGCGGCCCCCCCTCCCCCTCATCCGCCGCAAACAGGAACCCTAGAGGCCGAAGCGAGGATGCTTCGGCCTCTTTTTTTGTGGGGGAATCCTCCGCCGCGGGAATAACGACGCGCACGCGAGTGTCCCGGTCCTGTGTGGCGCCCCCAGGCGCGAGAATCCCTCAAGACGGAGTGCGGCGGGATGAATAGAATGGCGGTCGTGGCGACGAGCAATCCCCGGGCGGAGAAGGACGAGGATCTCAAGGCAATTGCGCTCGTGAACCGGAAGCGGGCGTACGACCTGCTGATCCAGCGCTATCGCGAGAAGATCTTCTACCACGCCCTGTACATCCTCAAGGATCCCCAGGAGGCGATGGACGTCGCCCAGGAGGTCTTCATCCGCTCGTTCAACGAGTCCAAGGCCTTCGACCGCGACTTCAAGACCAAGGCGTGGCTTTTCCGCGTCTGTACCAACCTCTGTTACAACATCGTGCGGGACAAGAAGCGGCGCACCGGCATTCTCGAGAACCTGGGCCGCCAGAACATCCACCCGCCACCCAAGAACGCCGCGGATCACACGGCCCACCGGGAGATTTCCGTCCGGATGGGCGCCGCCATGGACCAGCTTTCACTGGCCCATCGCACGATCTTGCTACTCAAGTACTGGGACGATCTGAGCTACCTCGAGATCTCCGAAGTGCTCGACATCAAGCTCGGCACGGTCATGAGCCGGCTCAGCCGCGCCAAGGAGAAGCTCTCGCTGATCCTGGAACGCGACCGCTGGGATGAGACCGAAGGTCGACTGGTCTGAGAGGAGGGTGAGCATGAACTGCTGGCGCACCCGACAGCTTCTGGCTGCGTACCTCGACGGCGAGCTCTCGCCCGCCGAAACCGAACTGATCTCCGAACACGTCCAGGCGTGCCCCGAATGTTCGGAGCTTCGCGACCGCATCGCCGCCATCCCGCCACTGGACCTCCCCCGTCTCGATTCCGAGGCCGAGGACGAGATCTGGTCGCGGATGGACGACGCCCTGGAGATCGCCTGGCAGAAACACGAGCGGGGGGAGGAGCAAGGGGGGACCGGTGCGGCGGTTCTCGACGGCGTCCGCGCCTGGTTCCGAGGACGGCGCCTGGCCATCCCGGTCCCCGTCGCCGCGGTCTACATCCTGCTGATCGTCGGTCTGACCGGCCTCAACCTCGTCACGTTCCAGCGGATGCAGAACCTCTCCCAGCGCCTGGACGCGGGCACGGCGCTCGCGTCCGGTCAACCCGCCGAGACCGCTCCGGTCGTGCGCGCCTCGGGCACGGTCCAGCCGGCCAACCAGCCGGTGGGTTCACCCGTGGGGCACGCCCTCTCCGCGTCGATCTCGCTCCCCTCCCTGAAGCGAGCGACCGAAGAGGAGGTCCGGGAGGAACCGCCGCCGCTGTCGATCCCGGTCTACGACACCGCGACCGGCGCAGTCATCTACCACGCCGTCGACCAGGCCCCTGCCATCGGTTACTGAATCTTTCCCATGCTCCCCCCCTTCACGCGCGTGCTGTTCCCCCTGCTCGCCCTGGCCCTGTGCCCGGGGCAGGTGGGCGCGGAATCGCCGCGCAAGACCACCGAGGGGGATCTCTCCCAGGTGGGGGACGTGGGCCCGGCTCCCACCCGCCTCGACGGGTTGCTGGAGATGGGCCTGACCGATCCCGAGGCCCAGCGCGCCTTCGAACAGGCCTTCGAGCTGATCATGGAAGAGTACGCCGGCTGGGAGGTCTCCGAGGCCGACCTCTACCTGGGCGCCATCGCCGGCATGGTCGAGATCCTCAACGAACGGGAGCAGATGGAGGCGAACTCCGCCCCGGGCACGGCGCCTGAGCTCAACGCCCTGATGACGGCCGAGGACTCCCGCTACGTGGACCAGATGGAGCAGGGGCACAAGACCGGCATCGGCATCGAGTTCCAGGCCAGCACGGCCGAGGGCATGCTCTACATCACCCGCGTCTACCCCGGCTCCCCGGCCGATCGCAATGGCATCCGTGCCGGAGATCGGGTGGTCGGCATCGACGGCAACGCGCTGCAACGGCGGGACCTGCAGGCGATCCTCGCGTTCCTGCGCGGCGCCGAGGGGACGCCCATCGGGCTCACCCTGTTGCGGGGAGCGACCCCGGCCATCCGCATCGACATGGTCCTGACCCGGGAGGTCTACGATCTGCCCAGTGTCGAGACCCGGCTGGTCAACGAGAGCGTGGGGCTGATGCGCATCAGCCAGTTCCACGGCAGCACCGCGATGGAGGTGAACGCGGCGCTGGACGACCTGATCGCGGTGGGTGTCGAGTCTCTGATCCTGGACCTGCGGGGTAACCAGGGGGGCCTTCTGGGGGTCATCCAGGACGTGACCTCGGCCTTTGTGCCCGAGGGGACCGTTCTCGCCGTGATGCAGGACGCCCGCGGACGGGAGCGAGACCTGGTCACCGCGGGAACCCAGGTGTTCACGGGGCCGATGATCTGCCTGGTCAACCGCTGGACGAGTTCCGGGGGGGAGATGTTCGCCGCGGCGCTCCAGGAGAATGGGCGGGCGAAGCTGGTGGGGGAGAATACCAGCGGGAAGTCCACGACGGAGACCCTCTACAACCTGGCTCCGGGGCTCCAGCTCCGTCTGACCAGCACGGTCATGGCGGCCCCGCTGGGGACGTCCTGGGAGGGGGTGGGAATCACGCCGGACTACGTGGTCCAGGGCGGCACGATCAGCCTGCCGCTGACCGAAGACACACCGTGGCCTTATCTGGATGTGCAGGTGGGGTTTGCGGTGGACCTGTTCGTGAACCAGCCCCTCACACCTTGACCCCTTTTCCGCCCGCTTCCTAGAATGACCCCAAGATAGCGGTACTGCGCGAAACGACAGGCGGTTTCCGGCACCATTGATGGTCCCCACCACACGCCCGACGTCCCCCGTGTACGTCCAGACCCTGCGCCAGCTGTGCGAGGAGAGGGTCACGGGCGTGCTGCGCGTACGCGCCGCGTACGCCGACGGCCTGGACCTGTACTACATGGGCGGCGAGGTGATCTCCGCCTGCGGCCTGGCAGACGACTGGTTCTTCGGCCGCCTGGCGTACCACGCCGGTGCCGTGGATCTGCCGTCCCTGGGGGAGGCCGCCTCCAAGGCGATGCAGATGGCCCTCCCCGACGCCCTGATGGAATCCGGGAGCCTCTCGATCGATCGGCTCCAGGAGCTCCAGGGCGAGTGCTTCCGCGAGAACGTGGTCCTGGCTTGCGTCGCGCCCTGGGTGAGCGCCGACTTCGCCGCCGAGGACGCGGTGTTCCCGCCCAACATGCAGCTGGGATTCGACACCCTGGCCTTCCTGGAACAGGTGGACAGCTGGTTCGAGACCGTGCTCCCCCTGCACATGCTGCGGGCCCGAGGGCTCGACCCCCGTCTCTCGCGCATCGACGGTGCGCCGGCCCCCGAGGGGGATGCGGCGCGGCTGGAGGGGCTGCTCGACGGCGAACCCCGCCTGTCCGTCTTGCTCGCGCGCAGTCCACTGGTGCCGTACCGGACGCTCGAGGCGCTGGTCCGGCGGATCACCGTGGGCGGAATCGCGGTGGACGGGCGTCCCTTGCCCGGCGACGAGCTGGCCTCGGTCACCGGCGAGCTGGAGGCCTTCGAGTCCTCGCGTGAGGTGGGGGGCGAAGGCGAGACCGTGGAGGCGGTCGCCCTGGAGCCGGACTCCGAGGACGAGCCCATGGCCCTCGAGGCCCTGGACGCGGACGCTGACCTGGGTGGCCTGGAGACCCTGGAGGCCGACGACGAGCCCCTGGCGACCCTGGAGGCCGACGACGAGCCCCTCGCCGTGGAGGGTCTGGACGCCGACGACGAGATCCTCGCGCTCGAGGGCATGGACGCCGACGACGAGATCCTCGCGCTCGAGGGCATGGACGCCGACGACGAGCCCCTCGCCGTGGAAGGTCTGGACGCCGACGACGATCCGCTGGCCCTGGAGGGCCTGGAGGCCGACGAAGGGGTCGAGACGATCGACGAGGTGCCCGAGGGCGAGGAGCAGACCCTCGGCCGCACCTCCGACGGCAGAATCGACTACGACCACGTGGAGGCGGGCGGACACGTCCAGGTCTACGACGTCCTGGACAAGGTCGACCTGAGCCACGTGGAGAGTTTCCCTGCCACGGACGAGGATCTGGCCCTGGGTGACGACGAGGGCGAGGAGCTCGAGATCGCGGGCGCCGAGACCACCCTCGAGATCGAGGGTTCCGCCGAGGCCCCGGTCTTCTCGTCGGTGGAGGAGGACAGCGACGTCTCGGCCGAGTTCGCGCTGGACAGCGACGACCCGGCCGTCACCGCCGCCACCACCGGGGATCGGCCGCCGATCCACCTCTCGGGCACCGAAGAGAGCATCGAGATGGTGTTCGACGTGGACGACGAGGAGGGCCCACCGGCGCCGCCGCTGGGCGAGGATCCCGGCCCGAGCCTCGTCGAGCAGCTCCCGGCCATCGGCTTCGAGGCATCCCAGCTGGCGGGCTTCGAGCGGCGGATCGAGGTATTCAACCGCATCTTCAAGGTGGTCTTCGACACCTTCTCCGCCAGCATCGGTGGGCCCCAGACCCGGGCCCGGTTCGACAGCTTCCTGAGGGACGACTCCCTGCAGTACCCCGACCTGTTCACCGACATGAGCGTGAACGAAGACGGGACGCTGGCACCTGCCTCCCTGGTGCGCAACCTGGCGGCCCAGCACCCGGCGAACTCCGACTCCTTCCTCCACCAGGCGCTCTACGAGCTGATCTACGTGCACCTCTACGACGCCAAGGACGTGCTCTCCCCCGACGCGGAGCGGGAGATGATGGATCAGATCGCGGCGTACGAAGAGGAACTGCACCGACGTTGATGGGTTGCGGGTGCGGTGGTTCGGCGCGCGGGTGCGGGTGCGGGTGTGAGGAACCCACCCCGGGCACGGCTTGCGCGTTGAGTTGCTGTACCTCTTTGACTACGCTGGGGACATGGCCAAATCCACCGGGTTCCTCTTCCTGCTCGCCCTGACGGCCCTCCTTGCGGCCGGCTGCGGCGAGACCTTCGTCGACGACGACGACGACACCTTCCTGGAGGACGACGACGCCACGGCGGACGACGACGTGGCGGACGACGACGCGACGGGCGACGACGACGACACGACGGGCAACCAGCCCCCGGTGGCCGATGCGGGCGACACGGTGGTGCTCGATCTGGGTGACACCGCGCTGCTCGACGGGACGGAGAGCTACGATCCCGACGGAGACGACCTGGAGTTCCACTGGGTGCTGCTCTCCCAGCCGCCCGGCGGCTCGGCGGCCCTGGGGGGCGAGTCCACCTCCCACCCGACCCTCACCCCCACCGTCGTGGGGGCCCACCACGTGGAGCTGACCGTGACCGACCCGGACGGTCTGACCGGGGTGGACCAGGTGGCGGTATGGGCCGAATCGGACAACCAGCAGCCGGTGGCAGACGCGGGCCAGGACCAGACCGTGGACGAGGGGGACTCGGTCCAGCTCGACGGCAGCGCATCGGCGGATCCGGATGGCGATTCCCTGGCGTACTGGTGGACGGTGACCTCGTTCCCCGGCAACAACGCGCCGGCCCTCAGCGGAGCCAGCGACGTCATGCCGACCTTCGTGGCTGCCGAGGCGGGGATCTACCTGCTGGAGCTGGTGGTCAACGACGGCCAGATGTCGTCCGTGCCCGACGAGGTCGTGATCTCGGTGAACGCGGTGAGCGGGGACGACGACGACGACGGCTGCTTCGGCTGCTACGGCTACATGCCCCCCGACTTCGAGACCGGCCCCCTGCAGGCCTCGGTCTCGCCCCCGGACACCGACTCCCGGGATCCCCGGCTGGCTTACCTCCTGCTGGCGAGCGCCTGCCTGATCGCGCTGTACATCCGGCGGGTCTGGTAGGCGTCCGTCGTCAGGCGTCAGGCGTCAGGCGTCAGGCGTCAGGGAAGATACGGCTAACCCAGGAACTCGCTCAGAGGCGTGCAGTCGACCGCGGCGTGGTCCGCCAGACGCCGTGCGGCGTCGGCGACCAGGGCGCGCACCTGGTCGTCGCCGCGATTGGACTCGGCCAAAACGACCAGCTGCGGGGTGTTGGAGGACGCGCGCACCAGCAGCCAGCCCAGGTCGTCCAGCTCCACCCGGACCCCGTTGATGGTGACCAGGCGGGCGATGTCCCGGCCGGCGATCCGGCCACCCGCGTCGTGCTCGGCCTGGTAGGCGCGGGTGAGGGCGTCGACGACGTCGTACTTGACCTCGTCCGCCACCACCGGCTGCAGCGTCGGGCTCTGGAAGGTCACGGGCAGCTCGGCGAGCAGCTCGTGCATCGGGCGTCGCGCCTCGTCGAGCATCCGCGCCACGTGGACCGCCGCCAGCGATGCGTCGTCGTACGCCCGGCCGTAGGGTTGGTTGAAGAAGAAGTGTCCAGATCGCTCGAAGCCGGCGGTCGCGGCCTCCCGGTGGACCGCGGCCTTGATGTAGGAGTGACCGGTCTTCTCCCACACCACATCGGCGGGGAGTACGCCCTCGTCGTTGAACAGGGCCGTACACTTGACGTCGACCACGATGCGCGCCCGCGACTCCTTGGCGGCCAGCCAGCGGGCCAGTAGCAGCCCCAGCTTGTCGCTGAACACCCGAGCGCCCCGGGCGTCGGCCACGCCGATCCGGTCGCCGTCACCATCCAGCCCGATCCCCAGGTCGGCGCCGCTGGACAGCACCGCGTCCCGCAGCTGGGCCATGAAGGCCTCGCTCTCCGGGTTGGGGTTGCCGTTGGGGAAGTCCCAGTCGAGCTCCTCGTGCAGGGGGATGACCTCACAGCCGATGCGGCGCAGCGCCTCGGGGGTGAACCAGCCTGCGGTGCCGTTGCCGGTGCCCACCACCACCTTCAGCGGTCGTGTGAGGGGGCCGCCCGCGGTCAGATCGTCCAGATACGCGTCCCGGACTCCCTCGACCCGGCGGTAGGTCCCGCTCCCCTCCCGCAGGGGCCCGTCCCCCAGGGCCAGGTCCCGGAAGGCGGCCATCTCGTCGGGCCCGAAGGTCCGGGAGAGGTCGTAGCCCATCTTGACCCCGGTCCACCCGTTGGGATTGTGGGATGCGGTGACCATCGCGGCCCCGCGGATGCCCAGGTGGTGCTGGGCGAAGTAGGTCATCGGCGAGACCCCCAGGCCCACGTCCGCCACGTCGGCGCCCGAGCTCAGTAGACCGGTGATCAGGGCGAAGGCCGCGTGCTGGGAGTACCCCCGGTAGTCGTGCCCGACCACCACCTCCTCCAGCCCGAACCCATCCCGGAGGTAGGTGCCCAGGGCGCGGCCGATGTGCTGCAGTCCCCGGTAGTTCAGGTCCCGCCCCAGGAACCACCGGGCGTCGTACTCCCGGAAGCCGGTGCGGAGCATGTAGGGCTGGTTCAGGTACTCGGCGCTCTTGTCGGCGGGCGGATCCTGGAACCGCATGGGTCTCCCCTCTCGTGCGCTCAAGGCGCTGGGGTGAAGGCCTCGGGGCGGAAGCTGACACCGATCTCCGGCGCCTCCACCCCGAACAGGTCGGCGATGGTCGCGGCCACGTCCGCGAAGCTGGTGCGAGTCCCCAGGTCGATCCCGGGCCGCACGCGGGCGCCCCTCACCAGCAGGGGCACGTACTCGCGGGAATGGTCGCTGCTGGGGGCCACCGGGTCGTTGCCGTGGTCCGAGGTGATCAGCAGCACGTCGTCGGGACCGAGGGCGGCCACCAGGCCAGGTAGCATGCGGTCGAAGTCCTCGAGCGCGCCCGCGTAGCCCGGCGGATCGTTGCGGTGGCCGAACAGCATGTCGAACTCGATCAGGTTGACGAAGATCAGCCCCCGGAAGTCCCGGGCCAGCAGCGCGATGGCCGCGTCCACGCAGTCCCCGGTGTCCAGGGAGTGGTGGGAGCCGGTCAGCCCCTGGCAGGCGAACAGGTCGTCGATCTTGCCGACGCCAATCACCTCCAGGTCAGCCCCGGACAGGATGTCCAGCACCGTGGCGCGGGGTGGCAACAGGGACCAGTCCTTGCGCCGCTGGGTCCGCACGTAGGCCCCCGACTCCCCCACGAAGGGTCGGGCGATCACACGGCCCACGGCGTGGGCGCCCCGCAGCTGCTCGCGGGCGATCTCGCACATCCCGTAGAGCTCCTTGACGGGGATCACGTCCTCGTGGGCGGCGATCTGGAACACGCTGTCCGCCGAGGTGTAGACGATGGGTCGGCCGGTGCGGACGTGCTCGTCGCCCAGCTCGGCGATGATGGCCGTCCCCGAAGCAGCACAGTTGCCCAGCACGTCCCTGCCGGCGGCACGGACGAAGGGTTCGATGACCTCGTCGGGGAAGCCGTCGGGGTACACGGGCAGGGGAACGGCCGAGTGGAGGCCGGCGATCTCCCAGTGTCCGATGGTCGAGCACTTGCCCACGGACCGTTCGGCCATGCGGCCGTAGGCGCCCACCGCATCGACCCGGGGAGCGACGCCCTCGATGGCTGTCAGGTTGCCGAGCCCCATCGCCCCCAGGTTGGGCAGGTGCAGGCCGTCGACGACCCTCGCCGTCTGACCGAGGGAGTTGCTGCCCACGTCGCCGAACTGGTCCGCGTCCGGGAGCGCACCCACTCCCACGCCGTCCAGGACGACCAGCACAACGCGCTTGGTCTGCATCCGTCGTACTCCTCAGCGCTTGCAGAGATTGACCACCGAACGGCTTGCCGTCAACTGGCGGGCGGCGATATCGTCCGCCAGGGAGGCCCCGATGTCGTCTTCGAGGACCCCGACCGGGGTGTACCCCACCAGCTCCGCGGTGCCGGTGATCGTGCTGTCGGACTTCGGTCGGGACGCAGCTCTGCGGTTCTGCATGGAGCTGGCGCGGAGAGAGCAGGACCAGGTCCGCCTCAGGTTCCCCGACGAGGCCCCGTTCTTCGACGAGTACCGGCGGATCACCCTGACGGTCGTGGGCGACCTGCCCTTTACCAAGGGCCCCCAGCTCGACGCCTTGAGGGCGTCCGGCGAGCCGGTGGACGAGAAGGTGCTGGTCGGTTTCCCCGGGGGCCCGTCCCCGGGCGAGGTGGCCGACCGGCTTGGGATCCTGGTCCTCGAGGCCCTGGCCGGCCCGCTGGCCAGGGGCGCCCGGCGGGCGGTGGTCGCCCTCCCCTGCAACACGCTGGCTCCGGTGTCCTGGGCCCTCGAGCGCGCCTTCGAGGACAGGGGTTCTCTGGAGGAGATGCTCGACCGGGCCGGAGTCGCCGGACGCGGAGACCTCCTCGACATCGCCGCGGCCGCATCCGACCTCGCCCTGTCCTTGCCGACCGTACCGTCGGCGGTGTTCGCCGCGGCCGCGGAGCGGGGGGCCTCCGCCGTCCTCCCCCTCGGAACGGTGGGGATCGTCCAGACCTACGAAGACGCCCGCGAGCGCACCCCGGGCGCAGCGCCGGTGGCGCCCCTTCCGTCGGCGGATCAGCGGGCGGTCCTGGACGCGATCCAGGCTTGCCTGGGAGGGGCGCCCGCCGATCTGGACCGGGCAACGGGATCGCTGCGGGCGGTCGTCGACCGCGCGCGCCGCGAGCACGGCGGCGGCTTGACCGCGGTCGAGGCCTGCACCGATCTGCGGCTGGGTGTGGGGTTGGACTCCAACGTCGCGTACGCCCGAGCGGTGGTCAGCGAGATCTACGGGGAGCCCCGGGTCGTCCGCTGATCACAGACCCAGGCGCTTGCGGACCTCCTCCTTGTCCGAGTCGAAGTCGAAGTGGTCGTAGACCCGGAACCAGACCTCGGGATCCACCACCACGGGGTGGAGCATGACCGCGGCGTCCACCCGCTCGTCGGAGAAGGTGAACATGGGCAACAGCTCGATGACCTGGTCGACGTTGAACCGGTGGCTGCGGACCGCCTCCCTCAGGATATCGAGCTTCTTGTCGCCGAAGGGTTCGGCGTGGATCGCCACCTTGAGCAGGTCGAAGGGTCCGCCCCCCATGGCGAGGAACTCCGGGGGCATGGGCACGTCCGCCACACCCACCACGTGGACCGGGGCCGGGCCCGGCGGATCCTCGTGCACGGTGACGGCGACCAGCGCCCCGCCGGGACCGCTCACGGTCACGCCGGTCTGGGACCCGCCCCGCAGGAGCTCCTGTTGCACCGCCCGGAGCTCCCGTCGGACCGCCTGGAGCTTGGACAGCAGCTCGCGGCGGGTCGGCTCGTTCATGGTCCCCCCCAGCAGGGACTCCATCACGGCCAGATCGTCCAGCGCCGTCTGCAGGCGTGCCGCCCCGTCGCCGGAGGCGCGGGCGGTGAGGGAGGGGACGAGGGCCAGGACGAGGGCGGCGAGGAAGGAGAGTGCGAGGCGGGGCATGGGACCTCCAGGGGTTGATTCGGTACCGATGGACGATCGTCCCCGGACTCTATTCGGCCCGCTCCCGCCGGTCCAGCCCCCGATTGTCAGGTTCGGAGGCGCTCCGCTATAACGGACCCTGGTCTGGAGGCCGATCCATGAACAATCCCCACGTCGTCGACGAGTCCCGGCCCTGGTTCAAAGAGGAGGCTGGCTGGCCCGAGGAGGTTCCCAAGAACCTGGAATTTCCCGAGATGACGCTGGGCGACATGCTCCGGGAGGCGGCCCGCAAGTGGCCGGGGTGCCGGGTCGCCTGGTCCCTGGACACCTTCATGTCCTTCCGGGAGCTGGACGAACGGGTGGACCGCTTCGCCACCGGCCTCCATCGACTGGGGGTGAACAAGGGCGACGTGATCGCCATCCTCCTGCCCAACAGCTTCCAGTACGTGATCGCCTACTACGCCCTCGCCCGCCTGGGGGCGATCCCCACCGGCGTGAACCCCACCTACAAGGCCGGCGAGATCCAGCACCAGCTCAAGACCGTGGGCGCCCGGGGGCTGATCGTGCTCGACGCCCTGTACGAGTCCGCGGTGGAGCCCATCATCGCCCGCACCGACGTCCGCCTGGTGGTGGGGACCAACCTGGCCGACCTGGCGTACGGGCTGGGCATCAAGCGGTTCCTCGGCAAGCTCCTGGGGAAGATCCCCAGCGGCAAGCTGCCCCCCACGGCCCACTCGTTCACCGAGCTGCTGGCCACCGAGCCGGCGCTGCCGGAGGTCGAGATCGACGTGTACGAGGACCCGGCGACCTACATCATGACCGGGGGGACCACCGGGGTCCCCAAGGCCGCCGTGCTGACCCACCACAACGTGGTCTCCAACGCGATCCAGTCCCGCGCGTGGCTGTACAAGATGCCGCCCGGCGCGATGAACGTGGGCGTTCTGCCCCTGTTCCACTCCTTCGCGATGACCTGCGTGATGAACCTGTCCATCTACTCCGGGCTGTGGATGATGCTCTTCCCCCGGCCCCCGGAGACCCGGGACCTGCTGGACACGGTCATGCGCCTGGGCCCCGACGAGGGCGCGATGTACGCGGGCGCGGAGGTCCTGTTCCAGCGCATCGCGGAATTCGGCGACATCGGCGAGTACGACCTGGCGGGCAAGCTGACCATGTGCGTCTCCGGCGCCGGTCCCCTACATCGCCCGGTCCAGGAGGCCTTCGAGCGCGCCACCGGAGCCCGCATCGTGGAGGGTTACGGCCTCACGGAGTCGTCACCCGTGGTCTGCGCGGGTCCGTTTTGGGGCAACCGCAAGATCGGCACCATCGGTCTGCCGTTCCCGGGCACCGAGTGGAAGATCATGGACACCGAGACCGGCAAGACGGAGATGGGGACCGGTCCCGACGAATCGGGCGAGATCTTCGTGGCCGGCCCCCAGGTCATGAAGGGCTACCTGAACCAGCCCGACGAGACCGCCGAGACCGTGATCGAGGACGGTGGCAAGCGCTGGCTGCTCACCGGCGACATCGGCTGGATGGACGAGCAGGGGAGGATCACCATCAACGACCGCAAGAAGCAGCTGATCAAGTACAAGGGCTACTCGGTGTTCCCCAAGGAGGTCGAGGAGCTGGTCGGTGGCCACCCGGCCGTCAGCGAGGTCGCCGTCGCCGGCCTCCCGGACACCGAGACCGGCGAGCTGATCAAGGCCTGGGTCGTGCTGCGGCCCGACGCCGCGGGCAGCCTGACCGAGGCCCAGCTCCGGGCCTGGTGCAAGGAGAACCTGACCCACTACAAGGTCCCGCGCCACGTCGAGTTCCGCGACGAGCTGCCCAAGACCATCGTCGGCAAGGTCCTCCGCCGCGTTCTCCAGGAGGAGGACCCGATCTGGATCGCGGCCAACAAGGACTAGGAACCTCTCGGGCATTGCCGCCACAGGCGGCGAGCCAGACGGCTCCTCCCGTGCCCGTGCCCGTGCCCAGGCCGTAGGCCGGTGCCCGATCCCCCTTTGCGTCGCTCGAGAAGCCCTCTGGGCGCAGGGCTGGTCGAGGAGCCAGTCTCGATACTGCTTCGTGAACCCATGGGCCCATCAGATCATGGGCGGCGTGGGCTGTCGATCCCCCTGTGGAATCGGGCACGGGCACGGGCACGGGCACCGGCCTACGGCCTGGGCACGGGAGGAGCACGCCGTGGATCCATCCCCGACAGGCTGTTAGTCCCCGCTCTCCCCCTGCACCGGCTCCCGATCGGCTCCCATACCCACCTCCAGATCCCTCAATCTGTCCATGAGCCGGGCGCGTTTGTCGCAGGCGTCGAGCCAGGCGCGGAACTCCGCGAGTGCGAAGGGCTTGTGGAAGACGCGGCAGTCCAACTCCTCGGCGCGGTCCAGGTCCTCGGGGGTCCAGCCGGCGGACATCACCGCCACGTTGTCGGCGTCGATCCGGCAGTGCCGGGTGCGCTGCTGCTCCACCAGGTCCAGGCCGCTGACCCGGGGCATCTGCAGGTCGGTGACCACGATATCGGCGCAGACGAAGCCGGATCCGCAGGCGCAGTCGAGCAGATCGTAGACCGGGCAGTGGATGGGCTCGGCGTAGGAGAAGACCTCGTAGCCCCTGGCCTGAAGCAGCAAGGTCAGCAGCTCCCGGAGGCCGTCGTCGTCGTCGAATACCAGGGCTCGCAGTCGCCGCACCTCATCTCCTTGGCCAACCCTATCATCTACCCAAACAGTAGATTTACACAAGCCCCCGATTCCTGGCCAGTGGTGGTCGCCTGGGACATACTGCCGGCGGTGGAACTCCGGACCCGAGGGGAAGACCGATGACGACCGACGACCTGCTCTGCAATCGCCGCCTCTGGACCCTCCTGCTGGCGGCCCTACTGTGGGTGGGGTGCCCGCAGGACGACGACGACGACTCGACGGGGGACGACGACGCCACCGGGGACGACGACTCGGCGGGGGACGACGACACCACCGGCGACGGATGCCAGGAGACGGCCGCGGGCACCTTCCCCGCCGAGGCGGAGGAGCTGGCCCACACCGACGAGGGCGGCACGGTCACGATCCTCGACTTCGACTGGAATCCCATCACCGGGTACGAGGGCAACTACACCATCGGCGAGGAGCGCATGTGGGAGGGGGTCCGCTTCGACCTGCTGGCGCCGGCCACCGTGTACGGCGCGCGGGTCATGTGGGGGGCGCTGGCCGGCGACGGCGTACGACCCGTGCCCCTGGGGGCGTACGACGACTTCGGCAGCAACGGCTTCGACTTCTACCAGTGGGAGGCCCGCTGGACCGGGGATCGATGCCTGGACCCGGAGGTCGACCTCTACACGTGGGTCGACTACGTGTTCGACGAACCCATCGAGGTGCCCATCCCCGGCCTGTTCTTCGTGGCCAACGAGTTCCTGCCCCCCGACGGCGCGGCCATCGCCTTCGACCAGACCTACCTCGAGTGCTCCGTGTACGAGGACTGCAAGAGCGCCATCAACCTCGCGGACGCCGATCCGAACAGCTTCTACAACGGCCTGTCGCTCATCTTCCCCTACGAGTACAGCATCCGGCTGATGGTCGAGTACCACGACACGATCCCGGCCGAGGACAAGTGGTTCCAGATCGACGAGGCCCTGTCCGGATCGGGCCAGGTGGCCTGGGGTGACTACGACAACGACGGCTGGGACGACCTGATGACCAACGGGCCGACCCTGTACCGCAACAACGGCGACGGGACGTTCACGAACGTGACCACCGACGCGGGGCTGGACGGGCTGAACTCCTCTGGCGTGCTCTGGGGCGACTTCGACAACGACGGCTGCCTGGACTTCTTCGGCATGTACAGCGGTAACTCGGGCCCGGACATCCTGGTCCGCAACAACTGCGACGGCACCTTCACCGACGTGACCGAGGCGTCGGGCATCGATGACACCCAGGACGACATCGACTGCAACGGAGACGGCGAGCCGGAGTACTCACCCACCCCCGGCGCGGCCTGGGTCGACGTGGACAGCGACGGCTACCTGGACGTCTACCTGGCCAACTACGAGTGCTCGAACCCGTACTCCTTCTACACGGACCGCCTGTTCCGCAACAACGGGGACGGCACCTTCGCCGACTGGACCGAGGACCACGGCCTGACCAACATGTTGCTGGCCGGCCGCGGCGTCAGCCCGGTGGACGTGGACCTGGACGGCGACACCGACATCTTCGTGAGCAACTACCGCCTGACCCAGAACCTGATGTACGAGAACCTCGACGGCGATCAGCTGGCCAACCGGGCGCTGGCCTGGGGGCTGGCCGGCGAGTGGGTGGCCACCGCCTACGGTCACACCATCGGCTCGGCCTGGATCGATCTGGAGAACGACGGGGACTGGGACCTGATCGAGGCCAACCTGGCCCACCCCCGGTTCTACGACTTCTCGGACAAGACGATGGTGTTGCGTAACGACGGCACCCAGATGTTCGAGGACGTCGCCGTGGACGCGGGGATCCACTACCGAGAGACCCACTCCAACCCCACGGTCCAGGACTTCGACAACGACGGGGACTGGGACCTGTTCGTCACCTGCGTGTACGACGGCCGCTTCTCCGAGATGTACCTCAACGACGGCACGGGCGCCTTCGACCAGGTCAACTACGAGTCCGGCGCAATCATCCACAACGGCTGGGGCAGCGCCGCGTCGGACTACGACAACGACGGGGACGTGGACCTGCTGGCCTACGATCTGTTCCGCAACGACACCGCCGCGGCCGGCAACCACTTCCTCCAGGTACGAGCCCTCGGCGGCATCACCGCCAACTGGGCCGGCATCGGCGCGGTGATCGAGGTGGACGCCGGAGGGCAGACCACGATGAGCCACGTCAGCGGCGGCTCCGGCACCGGCTGCCAGGACAGCCTGTACGTGAGCTTCGGCCTGGGTTCGGCCACCGAGGTGGACCAGGTCCGGGTGACCTACCCGGGCGGCGCCGAGGCCACCGTGGAGGGGCCCATCGACGCCGACCAGCGGATCTGGATCTACGAGGACGGTACCCACACCCTGGGGTGGGCGCCGTGAAACTGATCTCGTGGAACGTGAACTCCGTGCGGGCGCGGCTGGAGCGCCTGCTCGCCGTCCTGGATCGGCATCAGCCCGACGTGCTCTGCCTCCAGGAGACCAAGTCCACCGACGCCACCTTCCCCTACGAGGCGATCCGCGAGGCGGGCTACCACGCGGTCACCCACGGGCAGAAGACCTACAACGGCGTCGCCCTGCTGACCCGAGAACCGGCCGAGGACGTGACCCGAGGTTTCACGGGGGACCCGATCCCCGAGCAGGCCCGGGTGATCGGCGCCGAGGTGGCCGGCGTCCGCGTGATCGACGTGTACGTGGTCAACGGCAAGGAGGTCGGCGATCCCAAGTACGATATCAAGCTGGCCTGGCTCGACGCCCTCGCGTCGTGGCTCGACGAGACCTATGCCCCGGACCAGCCGCTGGTGATCACCGGTGACTTCAACGTCGCGCCCACCGACGACGACGTACACGATCCCGAGCGCTGGCGAGACCGGATCCTGTGCAGCGCGCCCGAGCGTGAACGGCTCCAGCGGTTGCTGTCCTGGGGCACCGTCGACCTCCACCGCCAGGCCTCGCCGGACGAGACCGAGTTCACCTGGTGGGACTACCGCTTCGGTGCCTTCCCCCGGGGCTGGGGTCTGCGCATCGACCTGGCCCTGGGCACCGCGCCGCTGGCCGCACGGCTGACATCCGTGGGCGTGGACCGGGACGAACGCCACAAGTCCGGCGGGGAGGGCAACCCCTCCGATCACGCTCCCCTGATCGTGGACTTCGAATAGGCCTCACTCCAGGCAGGCGCGCGGACGGTGGGGGGCCTGCCGGGTCGCCGCGCCATGCTCCCAGACCACCGGCACGTCGCCCCAGACTTCCCGCAGCAGCTCGCAGTAGGGCCGATCGAACACGGTCAGATCCATGGTGTAGTGGTCCCCGAGGGTGGTGACCGCGTGCAGGGCGCCCTCGACGCGGACCAGGTGGACCACGGGTCCGTGGAGGTCCACCTGGTGGAGGCGAACGCCGTTCTCCAGGCTCCACAGACCGAGGGCGCCGTTGGCGTACCCGGCCGCCAGGGTGCCCTCGGGCCCCGCCTGCAGCGAGGTGACCGCGGACGCAGGGACATCCTCCATGTCGAAGGGCCATCCCCCGCCTGCGGGGGCGCTGTGCTCGATGTGCCCGTCGGCGTAGCCGACCACCACGGCCTCCCCCAGGCCCGCGAGGGCGGTCACCCCTCGGCCCGCGGGCCACCGGACGGCTGGATCCCCTGCCTGGGGGTGGACATGGATCTCGTCCTCGGTGGCGACCAGGAGCCGATCGGCCTCCAGCTGGAAGGCGGTCACCGATTCGTGGAGGGTACGGGGATCACCGCCGTCGGCGGGGTGGTACACGAGCTGGCCGTCGGCCGTCGAGACGTAGCAGCCCTGCGAATCCGCGGCGACGTGGTCGAGGCCGGCGCGCGGGCAGCCCCACCCGCGCCGGGGGTCGGCGGGGGGGCCCACGCGGAGGGCGGGGGCGGTGGGGCGGGCCCC
>CAZITQ010000125.1:0-6825 GCA_964542165.1 uncultured Rickettsiales bacterium | reverse complement strand
GGGGGGGTTACTCGTGGGGGCGGTGGGCGGTGGATAGGTAGCAGCCGTGCGAAGCCGGGGCGCGGGGGGGGCGGCGGGCGAGGGTCGTGCCGAACGGTGGCGGGTCGTCGGCGGTGCTCCAGACGCTGAGGACGTCGTCGTTGCGGCGGACGCACACCAGGGATCCGTCACCGGACATCGACGCCGCCAGGGCCTCGCGGAGGACCTCCTGGCGCCAGCCGCTGGCGGGAGGCTCGACCGCCCCCTCACCACCCGCCAGGCTCGCCCAACCCGCGTGGTTCACGACCTGGGCCGGTCGGGCGGTCACCAGCGGTGCCCGCCAGTAGGGTAGTCCGGTCTCGGCGTCCCACAGCCGCAGCGTCTCGTCCGCCGACGAGGTGACGACCCGGGCGCCGTCCTCGCTGAATCGGATCCGGTTGATCTCACCACGGTGACCGCGGAGCTCCACCTCGTTCCCGCCCTCCAGGGAACGGATCCAGCCCGTGCCGTCGGCGCAGGCCGCGGCCAGCCGCGGATCCGAGGGGTGGAAGGCGACCGAGGTGTAGCGGCGGGAGGGATCCCCGAGGGACCGACTCTCGCCCGTGGCCACGTCCCACACCCGGATGCCGTCGTGGTCGGTGGCCGCGGCGACTCGCGTCCCGTCCCGGGCGAACGCCACGTCCCAGATCCAGCCCGGCTCCTCTCCTTCGAGCCGGCCCACCGCTCGACCGGTGGCCGCGTCCCAAAGTTCGATCCCTCCCCGCCCCCCTGTCGCGAGCAGCCCGCCGTCGGGGTGGAAGGCAAGGGCATAGACCGCCGCCGCAGAGCTGCGCACCGATCCCTGCGGTCGACCGCTGTGGGGATCCCACAGCCGGACGACGGGTCCGACACCCGACGAGGCCAGGGTTCGTCCGTCCGGGGTGTACGCGAGGTTGAACACCGCCCCTTCGTGGCCCGAGAGCACGGCCACCTCGCGCCCGGTCTCCGCCTCCCACAGCCGGACCGTGTGGTCGCCACCGGCCGAGGCCAGCCGGCTCCCGTCCGGGCTGTAGGACACCTGGTAGACCTCGCTCAGGTGTCCGGGGATCGCCAGGCGTTGCTCGCCGCTGACCACGTCCCAGATCCGCAGGGTGCCGTCCGCGCTCCCCGAGGCCAGGTGCCGGTCTCCGGGGGCGAACTCGACTCCGAAGACCTGGTCCTGGTGGCCGGCCTGGTGGGCCTGGAGCGGTGCGGCGCCGGTCTGCCACAGGCGCAGGCTGTGATCTCCGCCGGCCGTCGCGAGCAGGCCTCCGTCGGGGCTGTACTCCAGGCCGTAGATCCAGTCCTCGTGGCCCGTGAATCGGCCCGCGATCTCGCCGGTCTCCACGTCCCAGACCCTCACCTCCGCATCCCGTCCCGCAGAGGCCAGCACGAGGGCGCGGGGCCCGAACGCCACGTCCACGACCCCCTCGTCGTGCCCCGCGAGGACGCGGGTCTCGCCGCCGGTGGCCACGTCCCAGATCCGCACGGTGCGATCCGAGCTGGCGCTTGCCACGAGCCGGCCGTCGTGACTGACGTCGACCTTGACCACGCCCGCCTCGTGCCCCCGCAGGATCCTCCGGCCCTCACCGCTGGCCACGTCCCAGAATCTCACCGTCCCGTCGGAGCTCCCGCTCACCAGCAGCTGCCCGTCCGGTGTGTAGGCCACCCCGTTGACCGCGCCCTCGTGCCCCTGTAGGGCCCGCACCTCCGCCCCCGTGGTCGCGTCCCAGATCCGCAGGCTCCCGTCCGCGCTCGCGGTGGCGAACTGGGTCCCCGACGGGCTGAACGCCGCGGCGACGACCATCGCCTCGTGGCCCTGGAGCAAGGAGAGGGAGGCGTCGGCCAGGGTCCACAGCCCCACCCGGCCGTCGAAGGCCCCCGAGACCAGGCGCTCGCCGCCCGGATCGAAGGCCACCGCGGTCACCTGATCCCCGTGCCCGCGCAGGAGGCGCTGGGCGCGCGTGGCGGTGTCGAAGAGATAGAGCGCACCGTCGGCGCAGGCGGTGACCACCCGCCGCCCGTCGGGGGAGAAGTCCACGTCCCACAGGGCACCGCCAAGGGTCCGGCGCCACCGCAGGGGGGACTGGTGCAGCTGCCACCACAGGGCCCGCGCGAGGGGGGAGTCTTCCGTCTCCAGGGAGGTGCGGAGCTTGGCCCGTGCCTCCAGCAGATCCCCCCTCGTCCACGCCGCCCGGGCCCCCTCACGCTGGACCTCGGCGCGCTTGCGCTCGGCCACCCGGCGCTGGCCAGACGCGTCGAAGAACAGGGCAGCCATCACCCCCGCAACGAGGGTCAGGGAGGTCAGCAGGGCCGCGATCACCGTTCTGCGTCGTCGGGTCCTGCGTTCCTGTCGCCGGCGGCCCGCGTCCAGGAAGCGGCGCACCGCCGTGGGCAGATCCTCGATGTGCCGGGCCCTGTGGAGAGCGTCGGCCAGCGCCTCGCCGTGCCAGGCCTCTCCGGCGGGCATCCCCCTCCGTTCCCACAGATCCGCGGCCTGCCCGGCCTCGGCCAGGAACGCCATCTCGTCCCGGCTCTCGTCCAGCCAGCGTGACAGTCGATTCCAGGTGCGGACCAGCGACTCGTGGGCCAGCTCCAGCTCGGCCTCGTCGCCGTCGCTGCGGCCACCGCGAGCCCTCCGCACCAGGACCAGGCGGCCGTCCACCAGACGTTCGATCACCGGCGTGGCCGCCGGCTCCAGCCCGGCGACCAGCTCCCCCCGGGGCACCACCCGGCGGGTCGCCTCGGGGCTCACAAGGCGCAGCAGGAGCTCCCGCGCGACCTGGATCTGCTCGGCGGACAGCCCTTCGAGGACGCCGTCGGCGTGGGCCGCCAGGGCGCCCGCGACACCGCCGATCTCCCCGTAGGCCGATCGCCGGAGCACCGCGTGCTGGCGGTCCCGCCGCTCCCACAGGAGCTGGCCGGCCACCTGGAGCAGGGGCAACGCCGCCTGCTCTCCCTCGACCTCGGACACGATCTCCCGGGCGAGGTCCGGGTCCTCGAATCGGTGACCGACGGCGGCCACGGATCGTTCGAGGATCTGCTCCAGTTGCCGCGAATCGGGGCTGCGGACCACCGCAACGCGGCTGAGCAACTCGCGGGCGAGGGTGCCCTCGGCGAGGCGTCCCAGGAAGTCGTCGCGGACCGTGACCACCACCCGCACCGGACCCTGCTGGTCCTCGGCGGCCGTGGCGAGCGCCCGCATGAAGACGCGCCGCAGCTCCGGGTCCTCCACCAGGGTGTACAGCTCCTCCAGCTGATCCACGAACAGCAGGACGCGGGCGGACTCGAGTTCCGCCAGCCGGCCCAGCTCCAGGGCCAGGGTCTCCGGCGCCTCCTTCAGCTCGACGGCGAGGGCGCCCTCGTCCCGGTTCGGATCGCCCACCGGGCCTCCGGTACGGTGATCCGGACCGCTGGCCTCGGTCGTGTGGCTGGGCGAGGAACGCGACGACCCGAGGGTCCCGGTTCCCCAGATCAGGCGCGAGGACAGCACCCGCATCGGGTCTCGCCCCGGCCGCATGGCCAGGACGATCCAGGGGCCCTGCTCCCGCAGCCGGGGCAGGACGCCCGCGCCCACGAAAGAGCTCTTGCCGGCGCCGGAGGGGCCGACCACGGCCACGGTGGGTTCGTGGCGCAGGCGCTCGACGAAGGCGTCCACCTCCGCGTCGCGGCCGAAGAACCGGTCCGCGTCCCGCTCGTCGCAGGGGAGGAGCCCACGGAAGGGCGGACGATCGCGGCGGGAGCGCCGCCGCCCCCCGTAGACCTGGTCCTCCAGCAGCTCCACGGTCTGCTGGACCGGGGGTCGCCGGGCCGGGTCCTTGTCGGTGCAGGCCGCGACGAGGGAGGCCAGCGCCTCGGGAACGTCGCCGCCCACGGGGGGCACCGGCTCGGGCCCCTGGATCCGGTAGCAGAGCTTGTACAGGTCCGACGTACCGAAGGGGTGCCGGCCCGTCACCAGCTCGAACAGCAGGATCCCCAGCGCCCAGATGTCGGTCGCGCCGGTCACCTCCCCGTCGTTCCACTGCTCGGGGGCCATGTAGGCCGGGGTGCCGCGCACTCCCGCCTCGACGGACAGGAAGGGATCTGCCAGGACCTCGCTGCTGACCGAGGCGGTCGCCGAGTCCTCGTCCGGGTCATGGGAGGCGGGGGGTGCGGCCTCGACCCGCTTGGCGAGGCCGAAGTCCAGCACCCTCACCCGGCCGTCGCGGGGGATCATCACGTTCTCGGGCTTGAGGTCCCGGTGGAGGACCCGGTGTCGGTGGGCCTCCCTCAGGGCATCCGCCACCGCCAGGCCGATGCGGGTGGCCTCCCGGATGCCCAGTCGCCCCTCCCGCAGCCGCTGTCGAAGGGTCTGTCCCTCCAGGTACTCCAGGGCCACGTAGGGGTGCCCCCGGTGTTCCCCCGCGCCGAAGACCGTCACGATGTGGGGGTGCGCGAAGCGGGCGGTCGTCTGGGCCTCGTGGAGGAAGCGCGCCACCGCTCGCTCCGTACCCAGCGCCTTGGCCCGGAGGACCTTGAGCGCCACACGCCGCCCCAGCCGGGTGTCGCGCGCCAGGTAGACCTCCCCCATGCCGCCACGTCCCAGCAGCCGCGTCACCTGGTAGTGCTCGACCCGATCCCCGGGTCGGACCAGCCTTCGGTGGGCCCGGTCGACGTCCCTGACGTCGGGGGAATGCGATCCGAAGGCCTCGCCGACGATCTCGGTGGGGCGTCCCTCGGCCCCGCCTCCCCCCTCGTCGGTCACCTGGGCCTCACTCCTCGCAAACGGCCAGGGCTTCGATGGCGGGCAGGGCGGCCTGGAGGTCGAAGCTCCCCTTGGGGGCATGGGCGGAGACGGCCAGGAATCGGTCGTCGGACCAGCCGTCGCAGGTGGCGTCGAGGATCACGCCCTCCACCGCCGCGTCGCTCCAGTAGCCCTGGGCATCCACCCGCCTGAGTTCCCGGCCTCCGAGGGTCAGCGGGTCCCCGGGGGCGGCCAGCAGGCCGACGAATCCCAGCTGCTCGGTGGGGCTGCCGGCGGGGATCCGGCCGCTCTTGTAGAAGCGCTTGAGGCTCTTGGCGATCTCCTCGGACTCCATCCGGTTGGCGAAGACCCGCAGTCCGGATTCGTTCGCCAGCGACAGCGTCCAGTGGCCCACCCCGAGGACCTCCCCCTCGAGCGCAGGTCCGTAGCTGAAGCCGGCGACCGGGGCGTCGGGATCCAGGCGCGGCGCCACGGCCTCCCGCACGCGCTCCAGGCGTTCGGGGGTGTCGACGAAGGCCGCCAGCGCGGTCGCCTCGGCCGAGTCGTCGTCGTCCCCGCTGACGTCCTCCCCCCGCGCGCCGGCGTGGGAGCCCGGCCGGTTGTGGTCCTCGGGCATCTTCTTGCAGCACCCAGCCACGACCAGGCCGGCCAGCAGCACCGCCGTACACCACACCCTCGCCGCTCGCTCCATCGGGCTCACCTCCGGCCTCACCGACAGTCCTACCCCAACCGCCCCCGCGCGGCAACGCGCGCCCGGGGACGGTGCGGACGTGCGGGGTTCCCTGGCGTGGGCTGGAGGGCCACAATGTTCGGGCATGTCCTCCGCTCTCGCCGAAGCCGTCCTTGCCCTCCGCCCCGTCCGGGCGGCGCTCGTGGGGGCGCCAGCGCCCGCGGGCTGGCTCTGGGCCGGGGGAGGGTCAGGGGACCTGGAGGAAGCCGCGCTCGTGACCGGCGGGGCCTGGGGTCTGGCGCTCGCGGCCTTCGCCTGGAACGACCGGGCCGACCTCCGCCGGGGTGTCGCGGACCGGCACCCGAGCCCGCGGGTCAGGGCCCTGGCGGGCGCCCCCGGCTCGGCGCCCTGGCTGCTGGGGATCGGTGCCTGCGCCGCGATCCTGGCCGCCACCGCCTGGACCCTGCTGGGGGCCCTCCCCGGCTGTCTGGCGGTCGCCGTGGCGGCCAGCGGCTGGATCTACTCCGACCCGGACTTCTTCGGGAAGGGCCGTCCGGTGCTGGCGCCGCTGCTGCACCTGGCGGGCGGTGCGGCGAACGGGGCCGCCGGTGCGGCGGCGGCCGGCGCCGGCGGACCAGAGATCGCGGCGTGGGCGCTGGCCTGTGGGCTGCTGTTCACCGCCGCCCATCGGGTCCACATGGTCGGCGACCGGGAGGTGGACCTCTCCACGGGGGTCCGGACGCTGGCGACCCGCCGGAGCGCCGAAGAGGCCGCGCGGGGTGCCCACAGGAGCCTGGCGCTGGCGGCCGCGGTGATCGCGGTGGCGGGCCTGGCTCTGGGGCGCGGGACCGGCGCAGGCCTGATGACCCTGGGCGTCCTGCTCTCGGTGTTCCTCGTTTTCGCGGGCCCCCCGGACGCCTCGACCCCTGCGGGCTGGCGCCGTTTCCAGGGGCGCTGTCGGGTCGCGGTGGTCGGGGCGGCGCTGGCCGGGGTGGGCATGGCCGTGGCCATGCGAGGGGGTGTGTGATGCGGAGGATCGCACCCTGGCTGCCCCTGGGAGCGACGGTCCTGTGCGCGCTGCCCGCCCTGGGGAGCGCCCTGTTCCTGGACGACTGGATCTACCTGACCGGCGCCGAGCTGATGCTCGAGCGACCTGCCGCCGAGCTCCACCGGATCGAGCTGGCCTTCCTGGGTGAGGTGGTCCCGGCCCACGCGGCGACCCACGCCCTCGGGGCCTGGGCCTGGCTGGTCCCCCTGGTGGCGCTGGGGGGGGACGGCGCCTCCCCTACCCTGCTCCAGATCGGAAGCCTGGGCTGGTTCGTGCTGCTCTGCGCGGCGGGGGGGCCCCAGGCCCCGACGGCCGCGGGCTCGTAACCGAGCCCGCGCCGGGGGCGCGGAGCCGCCCCCCCCCCAC
>CAZITQ010000124.1:14235-28333 GCA_964542165.1 uncultured Rickettsiales bacterium | reverse complement strand
GCAGAACGTGCACTGGTTCCACGAGCAGCCGTAGGCGATCTGGAGGATGTAGCTGTTCGCCTCGGACGGCGGTCGGAAGATCGGACCCCGGTATCGCATGGGCGAAACGTAGCACACGCGAGACGGCGCTTGACCGTCCCCTGCACCTGCCCTAGGTTCCGCGCGAGTCTTCGAACCTGGGGGCGAGCATGCACGGACCATGGACACTGGGGCTGCTTGCGGCCATCGCGCTGACCCTGTGCGTGGGCTGCGGAACGGCCCACACGGCCCGGCCGCTGGGCAAGGGTCACACCTCGCTGAACGTGGGTCTGGGCGGACCCATCGCCGAGGTCGCCGGCGCGACCATCCCGGTGCCCCTGCCCACGGTCACGGTCAAGCACGGGATCTCGGACCGCAACGACCTGTTCTTCGGCTGGCACGTGATGCCGGCGTTGATGGGGGCTGCGGCCTTCGACCTCGGGGGGTCCTGGTACTTCCTCGACCAGAAGAAGGGCCGCCCGGGGTTGAGCACCGCGGCGACGCTGCACACCCTGTGGAACCGCCATGACACCTGGTTCGCGGTGGACACCAACCTGGTGGCCAGCTGGCAGCTGCACCCGCGGCACCTGATCTACGTGGGCTTCCATCTGTTCTTCGCGCCGCTGGAGCCCGAGGTCGTGGACAGCGGACCGATCCACGTCGCCCCGCTGCTGGGCGGCGAGGTCCGGCTGGGCAAGAAGAAGCGCTTCGGCCTGGGACTGGAGCTCAAGTGGGCGGATCCCTGGACGGACACCCAGATGATGATCGTCGAGTACGCGGGGACGCGGGGCGGCCTGTGCGTGAGCGGGGGCTTCAACTTCTACCTGGGCGACGGCTCGAAGCGAACCCAGCGCTGGAAGGACGACGACGAAGCCCCGGACGAGATGGACGGGCCCGGCTGGGGAGGTGCACGATGACCGGCATGCGACGAATCCTGCCGCTGGTGGCGCTGGCGGTCACCCTGCCGCTGGGCGGGTGCTTCAACGTGGACTTCATGTTCTTCCCGGGCGAGGCCCTCGACGAGTACGCGCTGCCGGACAACCGCATCCCCGAGGAGCAGCTGGAGGAGGTCTCGTTCTCCACGGGTGGCGGGGAGACGATCTACGGCATCTGGGCCTACGGTGACCCCGACATGCCGACCATCCTGTACTCCCACGGCAACCACAAGCACCTGGACACGTACTGGGATCGGGTGATGCTCAAGTGGGACATGGGCTACACGGTCTTCGTGTACGACTACCCGAGCTACGGCAAGAGCACCGGGGAGCCCACCGAGGAGGCCATCTACCGCTCCGCCACCGCGGCCCACGAGCACGTGGTCGGGCGCCTGTCCACCAGCGCGGGGGGGGCCTCGACGGCCGCCGACCTGGGCGTGATCTACTACGGGTTCTCCCTGGGCTCGGCCCCGGCGATCTACCAGGCTGCCGAGGTGGACGAGCCGGCCGCCCTGATCACCGAGGCGGCGCTCGCCTCCTCCCAGGGGTTCGTGGAGGACTCCACCCGGGTGGCCTTGCCCGCGAGCCTGCTGGTGACCATGGAGCTGGACAACCTGGGCCGGATCCCCAAGGTCCAGGCGCCCAAGATGTTCATGCACGGCGCCCTGGACGACTACATCGGGCCCCACTTCTCCGAGATCCTGCACGACGCCGCAGACGCCCCCAAGGACCTCTGGCTCGCCCCCAACGGCGAGCACGGCAACATGGTCTGCGACGGCCACTCCATCGACTGCATCGACGCCCCGGACGAGAGCTACGACGAGTGGCGGGCGGCGATGGGTGACTTCACGTCGACGTGGGTAGGCCCGTAGAGCCAGCCCGAACCCAGGATCGAATTGCGTAATCTACGGCGTGGTGTCGTCGTCGCCGGTGGCGTCGTCGTCCCCCGTGGCGTCGTCGTCCCCCGTCGTGGTGTCGTCGTCCCCGGTCGAGTCGTCGTCCCCCGAGGTGGTGTCGTCGTCGTCCCCCGTGGCGTCGTCGTCCGCCGTGTCGTCGTCCCCCGTGGTGTCGTCGTCGTCCCCCGTGGCGTCGTCGTCGTCCCCCGTGGCGTCGTCGTCGTCGCCGCCTCCCGGGCACCCGGCCACACCCGCGCAGTCCGGGTCATCGCAGTCCCACAGACCGTCCAGGTCGTTGTCCACGCCGTCGTCGCACTCGGACTCCGGGTCGGTCTCCTTCACACAGCCCGTCGCTCCGCAGAGACAGGCGATCAGCAGCAGCGACAGCAGTCCTCGAACGCGCATGGGAGCCTCCTCGTCTGCGGGGCCCAGTCTAACAGCCCCTACCGCGCGCGGAAATTGACGCCTCGATCGGGCCGCCGCTACACTCCACGCGGGGCCCAATCGCCTGTCTTACGGGAGTTCGCATGAGGTCTTGCATCGTTGTCGCGTGCGTCCTCGCCCTGCTGCTGGTCGTCGCCTGCGACGGTCCGGACGGCGGGGTGCAGACCCACAACTCCCCGCCCGCGGCGACCATCACCCTGCCGCCAGACGACACCGAGCCCTACACCGCCGGCGAGCCGATCACCTTCGAGGGGACCGCACTGGACCAGGGCGGCGCACCGGGAGAGCTCTCCGTCACCTGGACCTCCAACCACGACGGCGTGCTCGACGAGGAGTCACCGGACGCCGACGGAATCGTCACCTTCACCACCAACGAGCTGACCCCCCAGACCCACATCATCACCCTGCAGATCGTGGACATGGGCGGCCTCAGCGACGAGGACACCGTGACGGTGATCGTGGTCCCGGAGAGCGACCGGGACGACGACGGCGACGGCTACACCCCCAACGAGGGGGACTGCGACGACACCGATCCCGAGGTGCACCCGGGACACGAGGAAGAGCCCAACGGCACCGACGACGACTGCGACGGGGATGTGGACGAGGGCACCGCCCTGTACGACGACGACGGGGACGGGTGGACCGAGCAGGACGGAGACTGCGACGACGGCGAGGAGAACACCTACCCCGACGCTCCCGAGCTCGGCGACGGCCTGGACAACGACTGCGACGGTCAGGTGGACGAGGGCACCGTGCTCTTCGACGACGACGGGGACGGCTACACCGAGTCCGAGGGCGACTGCGACGACGCGGACCCCGCTGCCTACCCCAACGCCACCGAGGCCCCCGACGGCATCGACAACGACTGCGACGGCGTGATCGACGAGGGTACGGTGGCCTATGACGACGACGGAGACGGCTACTCGGAGAACGACGGGGACTGTGACGACTCGGACGCGGACGTGAACCCGGGCGAGATCGAGGAGTGCGACGGCCTGGACAACGACTGCAACGGTACGGTCGACGACGAGGGCGCCGAGGGCTGCGTGAACTACTTCTACGACTACGACGGGGACACGTACGGGGTGGAGGATCCGCCGTCCCAGTGCCTCTGCGGGCCCACGGCCGAGTACACGGCGCTCCAGGCCGGCGACTGCTACGATTTCAACTACGACGCCAAGCCCGGCCAGACCAACTGGTTCGCGGTCCAGCGCGGGGACGCTTCCTTCGACTACGACTGCAACGGCTCCGAGGAGCGCTACGACGAGACCCTGGCCGACTACGCCTGTCCGGGCATCGACGCGAACTTCTGCGACATGGTCCAGGACGGCTGGCAGGGCTCGGTCCCCGATTGCGGTCAGACGGGCACCTGGATCACCAGCTGCACCTTCTGGGTCTACGGCGACTGCGGGTGGTTCTGCTGCACCTTCGGAGAGACCCTCGACCAGCAGACCTGTCGGTGAGGAGAGGCTTCAGGCGTCGGGCTTCAGGCGTCAGGCAGAAGAGCCCCCCGCCGCTGGTTCGGGCACATCGCCTTGCTGTCCAGCTTGGTTCCGGATCGGATGTCGAGCGGGGTGAGACGACCGCTGCGCCTGACGCCTGACGCCCGAAGCCTGAAGCCTCCTCCTCTCCTCTGCTATCCTCCCGCCCATGTCCGAGGCACCCGCTTCCGCCGAGCGCACCGCGACCCTGCTGACCCGCCTCCTCGCCCTCGTGGGAGAGGAGATCCCCCTGGATTCTGCGGTGCCGCCGCCCGCTCCGGAAGCGCGAGGCGACGCCGGTTCCTCGGAAGCAGCACAGGCCCGCGCCCGTGAGGTCGCCGAGATCGCACGGGAGCTCGGCGGCGCGTTCACGCGCATGGCCGACGAGTTCCGGGACGCCAGGGCGGAGATGGCCACGGTCGGAGACGACCTGTCCCGACGGATCCAGGCGCTGGAGGCGCGCGGCCCCGCGGTCGTTCCCACGTCGGCTGCTGCAGCCCGCACCGTCTCTCTGGACGGTGAGGAGGTCTCCATCCACTCGACCCCGGAGCCGGGGGGCCTGGTGGAGTCCCTGCAGGTGGAGCTGGACGAGGCCCAGCACCGGATCGCCGACCTCGAGGCCTCGGGGGATCGGCTCCGCGCGGACCACGCGCGCCTGGAGTCCGAGCTCGCCGGGGCCGCGGACCGGGTCGCCCTCGCCAAGGGGGACGCCGAGGTCGCCGAGAGGGCGCGCGCCGACGCCACGCGGGAGGCCCGGGAAGCCGCCGACACGGCCGCCCAGACCGAGGAGCGCCGCCGGGCCATGGAGGCCACCCTCGCCGAGGAGCGGCGGACGGCGGCCGAAGCCCTCGAAGCTGCGAAGAAGGCCAACGAGACCGCGGAGAAGTCCCGCGAAGCCGCGGAGGAGGCGTCCACCCGGCTCGCCGAACGGGAGGCGGAGCTGGAGCGCCAGGTCGCCGCGGCCCAGGACGCGGAGCGTGAGCGAGAAGACCTCCGCCGAAAGCTGGACCGGGCGGCGGAGGCCAGCGGGGAGACCCGGGACGACCGGGACCAGCTCCGCGAGGAGCTGGACGAACTGCGCCGGCAGCGAGACCAGCTCTCCGAACAGCTCGACGAGGCGCGGCAGCGACTGGAAGCGGGCGAGCTGGCACTCGGCGGATCCCGGGAGCGCGTCCGCGGGCTCGAGGAGGAGCTGGTCAGCGCCACGGAGTCCATGGATCGCACCCGGGACGATCTCGAACGGAGCCAGACGCAGCTGGAGGCGGCGCGCGCCGAGCTGTCCCAGACCCGCCTCCGCCTCGGGGGAGCCGGTCAGGAGCTCTCGGATCACCAGAACGAACTGGACCAGGTGCAGGGGGAGCTGCAGATCGCGGTCGCCGAGGCCGAACGCCTGGCGGGGGAGATCGAGCGTCTACACGCGCAGCTGCACGGATCCCGGAGCCAGCTCGAAGAGACCGGAAACCAGCTCGAAGAGACCGCCCGCGAGCGCGACGACCTGCGGATCGAGCTGGCTCGCAACGGACAGCTGCTCGGGGACACCAGCGCCGACCTGGCGAGCACCCGCAGGGCGCGCAGCGCTGCCCAGCACGAGGTGGCCAAGCTCACCCAGCGGCTCTCGGCCACCGAGGAGGAGCTGGCGCTGAGGCGGAGGCTGCTGGACGAGCTGGAGGAGTCGAGCGCCACTGCCCGTCAACGGGTGGAGCTCGAGCGGACCCGGGCCGCCCAGCTGGAGGAGGAGCTGTCCACCGTCCGGCGGACGGCCGACGAGCAGGCCAAGGAGCTGGTGGCCCTCCGGCGGGAGATGGACCGCGCCCAGACCCGGGAGGGCGAGGCCGACGCCCGCTTCGACGAGTACCAGGCCGAGCTCCGCCAGACGGCCCGCGATCTACGGCAGGCCCGCAGCGAGGCCTCCCAGAAGACCGCCGAGGCCTCGGCCGCCCGGTCGGAGCTCGCCGACGCGCTGCGGCGGGCCGAGGAGACCGCCGCGGGTCTCGCGGAGCGCGAGAGCCGACTGGACGAGACGGAGAGCAAGGAGGCGATCGCCCGCGCGGAGCTGGAGCGTGTGCGTGGCGAGATCGCCGACGTCAAGGAGGCGCGGGATCGGGCCCTGTCGGATGTCGAGCGCCTGACCACGGCCGGGGAAGAGGCCCGACGGGACGCCGAGCGCGCCGCGGCGGACCTGACGCGGCTCAGGGAGGAGCGCGATCGGGAGACGCCGCCGGGTGAGCTCCAGGAGCGCATCGATGGCCTCGAGGCCGACCTGTCCAAGGTCCGCGCCGCCCGGGACGCGGCCTCCGCCGAACGAGACGGCCTGCAACAGGAGCGGGTTCGCCGCGATGCCGAGATCCAGCGCCTCGCCGAGGAGCTCAAGCAGATCCAGGAGCGCCACACCCGGGAATACGAGACCCACCGGGACGAGGTGCGGCGGTACGAGGAGGAGGTCGATCGCCTGGAAGAGGAGCGTCGCCGGCTGGCCACCGCCCTCGGTGCGATGGAGGAGCGGCACTCCGTGGAGCACGAGTCCCGGGATGAAGAGCGGCTCCGGCTGCAGGAGGAGGTGCACAGGCTGGAGCAGACGCGCCGGCGGCTGACCATGGACCTCGAGACGGTGGAGGACCGCTTCTCCATCGAGCACGAGAGCCTGGACGACGAGCGGATGAGGTTCCAGCGGGAGAACGAACGGCTGACCGAAGAGCGCAAGCAGCTGGCCAAGGAGCTGTCCATCGCCGAGGAGCGGCGGCGAGCGGCGGTGAGCGAGCTGGAGGAGCGCGACAAGGAGCTGCACCGCAGCCGTCGCGAGGAGCAGGAGATCCAGGAGAACGCGGACGCGTTCCAGGAACAGCTCCACTCCCTGCGACGAGAGCTGGAACGGCTCGGGCCGGTGGAGAGCAGGCTCGAGGAACGCGAACGGGAGCTGGAGCGGCTGCGGCCCCTGGAGGAGGCTTTGGTCGAGGCCGAGCGGGAGATCGAGCGGCTCGGACGCGAGAACGCGTTCCTGCAGGCCCAGGCCCCGCAGCAGCCCGGGGCCCCGGAGGTCCCCCACGTGCCGGCCGGCCAGACCGCGGAGCGTCCCGCGGCCGCGGCACGGCCCGGCTGGGTGATGTCGGCTCGCAAAGACGAGCCGCCCAAGAAGCGCGGGTTCGGCCGACTGTTCGGACGGAGCAAGGAGTAGCCCGTCGTGGCCCGTCGCCGCCTGGAAGTGCGAGTCCGCGATGGCGCCGGTCGTCCGCGCGCGTTCCGGCTTATCCCCTGGCGGCTGGCGGCGCTGGTGCTGGTACTGGTCGCCATCCCGCTGGGCATCGGGCTCGCCATCGACCGGGGTGAGCGCGGGGAGATGCCCGAGACTCCCGACTCCGACGAGATCCGGGGGCTACAGGAGGACAAGGGCAACCTGCTGGGCACGGTGGCCCGGCTCGAGAGCGAGCTGAGCATGGCCCAGAACGACGGCGGCATCGAACCGCTGATCCCCCTGCCTGCGCACGGCGAGGAGCCGTCCATCGCGGTGGCCGTGGGGCGGGTGCGCAGGGCGGTGGCCATCGACGGGGTGGGACTGGCGCTGAACGGGAAGCCCACGGGCGGCCCCGTGGACGTCTGGTGGATGCAGGACGGGCTCGGCCTGGCGGGGGGCAAGGCGCTCCCCGACGACCTGTCGCTGACGGCGTCGGGAGACGTGGTCGTCGGCGGGGTGGGGAGCTTCCCCGGGGCAGTGCGGCTCGCCTGGACCCCCGACGAGATCCTGGTCATCAACGACGTGCCCATGGAGCGCTACCTGCAGGGGGTGGTCTCCAGCGAGGTCCCCAACAGCTGGTCCGTCGAGGCCAAGAAGGCCCAGGCCGTCGCGGCGCGCTCCTACGCCCTGGCACGCCGCCACCAGCAAGTGGGCCCCTTTGCCGTGGAGTCGTCGACCGCCGACCAGGTCTACCGCCAGGGCATGCTCGATCCCGGCGCGGTCCAGGCGGTCACCGCGACCCGGGGTCAGGTGCTGTCCCAGGGCGGTTCGCTGGTGGTGGCCTACTACCACTCGACCTGCGCCGGGCACACCGAGTCCGCGGCCGCGGTCTGGCCCGAACGGGGCGCGATCGACGACTGGAGCGTGGCCTGCCCCCACTGTGGGGATTCACCCAACATGGCCTGGCAGCACACCATGTCCCTGGCCGAGGTGGCCGCGGCCGTCCGCCGCGAGAATCCGGAGTTGGACACGATCACCTCGCTGCAGCTGCTCGGGCGCACGGGCGCCAGCCGCGTCCGGGGGGTGAGCCTCACCGGGTCCGCAGGGACGCTGATGCTGACGGGCAACGAGTTTCGCCGGATCTTCGGGTACACCAAGGTGCGCTCCACCTGGTTCGACATGGAGCAGGCCCAAGGCGGACTCCAGCTGAGCGGTCAGGGCTCGGGCCACGGGGTCGGCATGTGCCAGTGGGGCGCCCAGGGCATGGCCCGCCAGGGCACGGTGTACGCCGAGATCCTGGGTTTCTACTACGGGGGCGCCGAGCTGCACTCGGCCTACGAGTGAGGGGGCCGCTTCAGTCGTCGATCCGTACCGCCGCCGCGCCGTCGACTGCGCTGTTCTTGACCGCCCGCAGGGCCTCGTTGAGCTCCGTCAGGGGGTAGGTGGTGACCTGGGTCTCGATGGGGATCTCGGCGGCGAGTCGGAGCAGATCGCGGCCATCCTGGCGGGTGGAGGCGGTCACCGAGGTGACGCTGCGCTCGTAGTAGAGGTGACGCTCGTAGTCCAGTTCGGGCACCCGGTCCACGTAGATCCCGGCCAGCGCCACGGTGCCGCCCCGCTCCAGGTTGCGCAGGGCGTGGCGGATCAGGGATCCCGCGGGAGCGAAGTTGATGGCGGCATCGATGCGCTCGGGAGGGTCGTCGGCCGCGCTGCCGACCCAGCTGGCGCCCAGCTCCCGGGCCAGGCGCTGGTGGCCCGCGCTGCGGGTGAACACCGAGATCTGACACCCCCAATGGCGGGCGACCTGGATCGCCACATGGGCCGAGGCGCCGAAGCCGTAGAGCCCCAGCCGCTGGCCCGGCTGGATGCCGCAGCAGCGCAGCGCCCGTAGGCCGATGATGCCCGCGCAGAGCAGGGGCGCCGCCTGCAGATCCGGGATGCCGGCGGGGATCGGGTACACGAACGCCGCCGGCGCGAGCATGAATTCGGCGTAGCCGCCGTGCTCGTGGTAGCCGGTGAATCGCGCGTCTCGGCAGAGATTCTCGCTACCCCCGAGACAGAACCGGCACCCGCCGCAGGTCTCGTGGAGCCAGGCCGCGCCGACCCTGTCGCCCACGGCCACACCGTCGACGTCCTCCCCTACCCTGTCCACCCGGCCCACGACCTGGTGGCCGGGTACCAGGGGCAGTCGGGGCAGCTCCAGCTCCCCCTCGATCTCGTGCAGATCGGTGTGGCAGACGCCACAGACAGACACACGGATTCGCACCTGTCCGGGGCCCGGAACGGGCTCGGGCAGCTCCACGAGTTCGAGCCGATCGGCCCGGTCGATGGGCCCCACGTCGGTCAGCTGCATCGCGCGCATGCCTCGTCCTCCGTGCGGGCCCCAAGATACCATCACAACCGTCTGGCCCTCGCCTCCCTGGCCACCTACGATCCCCCTACGAGCGCGAGCACATCCGGGGTCCCGAGATCGTGGGTGCGCGCCGCCCGCGGAGTGACGGATGAACGAACGGGGTAGGCCCCACGGGCGCTGGACGCCACGCGACGTTCCGATGGGGTTCGTCTTCGCGCTGCTGGCGGCTGCCGGGGGCGTCGCGATCTGGCAGCTGGCAGCGCTCGGCGGCGATGGAGACGGGGGGCTACACCCCGCCCACGCCACCGAGGCCACGGATGGGGAAGACACCACCGCCGCGCCGGCGGGAGGGGAGGACGAGGTGCGAGCGAGACCCAGCGCGCTGGCGGGCAGCTGGTACGTGAACGACCGCGACGAGCTGCACGGGGAGATCCGGGGCTATCTGGCAGGCGCGGACCCCTACCACGGCGAGCGGCCCAAGGCCCTTGTCTGCCCCCACGCCGGGTACCGCTTCTCCGGCGCCGTCGCGGGCTGGTGCCACAACGCCCTGGAGCGCGAGCGCTACGACCGGATCTTCGTCCTCGGGCCGTCCCATCGATATCCCCTCTCGGGCGTGGGGGTGGGGCGATGGACACACTACGAGACCCCCCTCGGCCGGGTCCCCCTCGACACGGCGGCCGTGGACCGGCTGACCGGAGACGAGCTGTTCGCCGTGGTGGACGGGGTGGACAGCGAGGAGCACTCCCTGGAGATCCAGCTGCCCTTCCTGCAAGTGGCTGCCATGGGCTCGTCCATCGTCCCCCTGGTGGTGGGGCGTCTGGACCGGGACCAGGTGCGACGTGCCGCCGAGGCGCTCGCCGCGGAGGTGGGCCCGGGGGACCTGGTGGTGGTCTCCACCGACTTCACCCACTACGGCCCCCGCTTTGGCTACACGCCCGAGGTGGGAGACGACGAGCCGGCGGGAATCCGGGCGCTGGACGACGGGGCCTTCGACGCGTTCTCCAGTGGGGACCTGGACGCCTTCCTGGACTACAAGGACGACACGGGCGTCACCGTCTGCGGGTACCTGCCCATGGCGATCCTCCAGGCGATGCTCACCGGCGAGCGGGGCATCCACGAGCGCCGCTACGACACCTCGGGCAACCTCACCGGTGACTGGCGCAATTCGGTCAGCTACCTGGCCGCCGTCGTGACCGGGGATCCCTGGAGCGGCCGGGGGGCCGACGACACCACCTGGCGCCTGGGCCGCGAGGAACAGCGGACCCTGCTGAAGCTCGCCCGGGACACCATCTCCGCCCGCCTCGCCGGCGAGGCCCTGCCCTCCCTGGAGGGCTACGAGGTCACCGACGCCATGCGACAACCGGCAGGGGGCTTCGTGACCCTGACCATCGACGGACACCTGCGGGGCTGCATCGGTGAGATCCCCTCCAGCCGCGCCTTCGTGGAGGTGGTCCAGGACCACGCCCTGGACGCGGCCTTCGGCGATCCCCGATTCCGGCCCCTGGACGCCAGCGAGTTCGACCGGATCGCCATCGAGATCTCGATGCTGACGCCGCCGGCGGCCGTCGGTGGGACCGAGGACATCGTGCTGGGGCGGGACGGCATCTACCTGATCAAGGGCATGCGCCGGGCCGTGTACCTGCCGCAGGTGGCCCCGGAGCAGGGCTGGGACCTGGAGCAGACCCTGTCCAGCCTGGCCCGCAAGGCCGGCCTCTCGGACGACGCCTGGAGTGAGGGCACCACCTTCGAGACCTTCCAGGCCCAGGTGTTCCACGAATGAGACCGCTGTGCACCTGGGCGGGCGCAGGGGCGCAGAACCCGCTAGCATGACAGCCCGACGAGATGCACAGGTTCGTAACCGTGGAGATGGCCCTCGTTCTGGCCCTGGCCGCAGGGGTCGGACTGGTCCTGCTCAACGGGGTCGCGGTAGCCGCGTTGCGGGGCGCTCGTACCCGCCTGCGCGCCCTTCACCAGCTCGCTTCGGACGGGTTGATGGGCCAGGCGCGGGCCCACATCCCCCAGCCCCTGGCCGGGAGCCCCTTCGAGACCCTGGTCCACGCCCTGGACCGGGGTGACGGCAACAAGGCCCAGGGGGCCTACCAGCGTCTGCTGCGTCAGATCGGTCGCCCCCACCTGACCGGGTGGCTGGCGCTCGCACTCGCCGCACCGCCGCTCGCGGCCCTCCCCCTGATCCCCGCCGCCCTCGCCGCCCTGGCCACGACGTTGGGAGCCGGTGGGGACCTGAACGGCTGCTGGCAAGGCATCGGCGCAGCCGTGGTCGGCGCGGCCTGCCTGTGGCCGCTGGCGCTGTCCGCCGCCACCCTCGGGCTCCACATCCACACCCTGGAGCGGGGCCGTCGCGCCTCGGCCGCAGCGGCGCTACTGCAGCACGCCGGCAAGGAGCTGCGCTGATGCACCTGCCGGTCGCAGCCTGGGCCTGGATCCTGGTCGCGCTGGCCTGCGCCGACCTGCTGGTGCTCGCCCTGACCGGCGCGCTGCTGCTTCGCCAGGTCCTGCGGCGCCACCGCCCCCTGCTGCGGCTCGCCCGGGCCCTCGAGGATGGGGACCTGGACCGGGCGCGGTTCCACCTGGACCGGGTGCCGCTCCCGGAGGGCCGCGACCTCGGGGCATTCTGCCGGCGGACGGTGGAGAGCGGTCCCGTGGCGCAGGCGCGGGATCGGCTGCTGCGGGGGTGCCTCGCGGTCTACCCCGCTCCGCCGCTGCTGACCAAGCTCGCGGCGGTCGTCCTGGCGGGTACGGGGGCGGCCCTGCCCGCCGTGTTCGGGTGCGTCGGCTGGACGAACGTGCTGGCGAACGCGGCCCAGACCGGCGAACCCGTCCCCACCTCGGCGGGGACGCTCCTGGCCGTCGGGGCGGTCGAATCCGCGGCCCTGGGGCTCGCCGCTGCGGTGCTCGTGGTCCTCGCACATCGCCTGGATCCGGGGGCGCCGGGGACGCAGCGACGCCTGGTGCGCATGCTGTCCGGGGACCGCGGGTGAGCCCGGTCGCCCTCGCGCTGGCGGTGGCCGTCGCTTCGGTGGCCGTGCCCGACGCCGCGCCCGCCGGGCTCCAGGCCGACCTGCCGCGCCCCAGCACCGCCCTGTGGACCGAACTCACACCCGAGCCCGATCCCCCGGACTCGATCCCGGCCACCCGCTGGTTTGCGCCCGGACCGGCGACCCTGGTGGAGATCGACGTGGATCCCGGTGTGCCCATCGCGGTCTGGAGGGTCGAGAGGGACACCTCGGGGCGACCGCTGGCCCAGGTGGAGCAGCGGGTCGAGGCCCTGGGGGCCGGGCGGTACCTGCTGCGGATCCCCCCTTCACCCCGGGCGTTGCTGGCGATCGTCGCCGGCAGCGGACCGGTCCGGGCGTGGGAGCTCGGCAGTGCCGACGGCTCCACCGCCCTTCGATCCATCGAACGGAGGGTGTGGCGCTGGGCCGCTGTACCCCAGGAGCCCTTTCCCGCACTCCCGGAACACCCCGGCCTGGTCGATCTCCGAGCGCGACTGACGGCCTCGGCAGGCGAGCGCGGGGTGGGGGCGAAGGTGTTGACTGCGCGTCTGAGGCGGTCGCTCCTCCTGGGTCGGCTGGCCTGGCTCGATCCCGCATCGCCCGGCATGAGCCGGGCTCGTGGGCCAGCGCGGGCGGGGAGCCGAGCGGCAAGCGGCGGCGCCCCCGTAGCCGTGGAGATCCAGGGGCCCTCGCAACTGGTCCTGGACGCGCGGGCCGCGGCGACCGAGGTCCCCCCACCCACACCGGTGCCCTACGACGTGGTCCTGCGCGTGGCGGGCGGTCCGGCCCTGGGCCGGCTGCCCACGGGTTCCCGGATCGCCGACGCGGGCACCCCCGGCGCGGTCAGCGCCCGCAGGCGACTGGCGTTCCTCGTACCCCCCGGAGATCACCGGTGGGAGGTCCTCGTCCACGGGACCGCGGTCGACCTGGACGCCCGGGCCTACCGGGCGCGGCCAGCGTTCCCCTTCCTCCGAGACGATGAGCGCCTCCGCGGTCTCGACCGTCGGGATCCGGAGGCGGCGGGCCGGCCGGAGGACGGCGGCCTGACCGAGGCCGACCGGGCGCTCGCGGAGGGCCGATACGGCGACGCCCAGACCCTGGCAGCCCGGATCCTCGAGAAGGACCCAGCGGACGACGACGCCCTGGTCATCCTCGCGCGGGCGCAGGCCCGGGTGGCCCCCATCGAGGGTCTCCATCCGGCAGCCCTCCCGCTGCTGGAGGAGGCCCTGCACGCCCGGGATCGCGGGGGAGCCACCGCGGCGAGCGCCGAACTCCGCGACGCCGCCAGGGAGGCCTGGCTCCAGGCCACCGAGTACCTCACCCGTGGAGTCCGACCCCCGGAGCCGCGGGAGGAGCTGATCCTGGCGCTCCCGGCGGGCCATCCAAGCACCGAACCCGACGCCGAGGGCCGGCTCCCGTCGGGGGTGTACCGATTCCTGCCCGCCGGGGAGGCCGCGGATCTGGACCCGGGCAAGGGATCCCCGGATCCGGCTCGCTGGTCGGTGGTCCACGCCGTGGGTCTCAATCTCTCCGGTCGTCCCGCGGTGGTCACGTTGACCATCGACGGAGAACAACCGCTGCGGGTGTTGCTGGACCGCCAGGTGACGCCGTTCCGGCTCGCCCTGTCCCAAGGCACCCATCGCATCGCGGTCCAGCGACCCCCGGGCGCCGACGAGTCCATCGGCGTCGGCGTCGATCTCCCGTCGGATCTCCACGTCGCCGGCCCCCCCGGGGCCGGCCCCCCCCCCCAGACCCCCCAAAAACCCCCCCCCCACAAACCCCACCCCC
>CAZITQ010000124.1:0-14225 GCA_964542165.1 uncultured Rickettsiales bacterium | reverse complement strand
CCGGCGCCCGCGGGGCGCCGCGGCGCCCGGGGGGGGGGGGGTGGCTCGCCGGGCGGAGCCCCCCGGCGCCGGCCCGGGGGGGCCGCACCACGCCCACGTGCGCAGCGTCAAGGCGACCCGCATCGAACCCGACGCGAGCTCCGGAGCCTTTGCCCTGCCCACGATGGACGGGGCCTCCCACCTCCGGATCGAGGCCTGGTGGAACGGCGGCGAGACCCAGGAGCTGGTCCTGGGGTCAGCCGAGGGTACCCGCAGTATCCGGATCCACCCGGCGCACGTGCCGCCCGCGCTGCGCACCTCGGACACCTGCCAGGAGGCGGGGGAGCAGCTCTCCTCGGGCTCGGCCGCCGTGGACCTGTCGCTACCCGCGGGATGGGTCCGGGTGCGGCGGGAGGGGGGAGGCGGCAGCCTGTGGGTCCGGATCTCCGTCCGCGGACCCCGGCCCCACCCCGTCGATCCGCCGGATCGGCCGCAGGGACCGGTGGCGACCACCCCCTTCCCCGCCGAGGGGGATCTGCGGCGTCTCTCCCGGACGGTGGCCGAGACCGACGATCCCGCCGAGGCGGCGGGGGCCCGCGCGGCCCGCGCCGAGCTGCTCCTGGGCATGGGACTGCCGGCGTACGCGAAGCGGGACATCGAGCAGAGTCGAGCCGACGGCGGCTCGACCCCGGGTCTCGAGCGTCTGGCAGCCGCCGCGCGGTCCATCGGCGGACCCCACGGCACCCGGGTGCATGCCCCGCCCGACGGACCGGCGATCCCCCTGGACCTGCCGGCAGCCCTGGGCCCGGGCGAGGCGAGCTGGCTCGACGAGCTCGCCGAGGACGACCCGATCCGCCGCGCAGTCGGAGGCGACCTCGGGTCCCTCCTGGACACCTCCCCCTACCCGGCGGCGATTCACATGGCCCTCGCCCGAGTCGCCCTCGAGGAGGCGGCCACCTCCCCCGAATCCGCCATCGAGGCCCTGATTCACGCGAGCGAAGCGCGCGCGCGCGTGGAGGACCCCGAAGCCGCGCGGATCGCCCAGCGCGCCACGGACGCCACGCGCCCCGACCATCTGGGCACGGCCGAGGAGAGTCTGGACCGGGTGTTGCTGGGGGGGGCGGTCGCGACGCCGGATCCCCTGGCCGATCCCGCCCGCTGGGCCCGCTGGGCCATGCTGGGAGCCCCCCTGGACCACGTGGACCAGGTCCTCGCGGCCGGTACGCGCTGGGTCGTTCGCGCGGGCGACGGCACGCCGACCGAGGTGATCCTGTCCGCCCACTGCGACGATCTGCGGCATCCCAGCCCCGGCTCCCCGGAGACCTGCCACCTCGAGATCCAGGTCGGGGAGCGGGCCCCCGAGACCTGGAACCTACCCCGGGGCCGGGTGGCGACCCGCGCCGTCGCCCTGGAGCAGGGCGCCGCCGTCGCCATCGCGCTGGCCCCCGGAGGCCGCGCTCGCTACGTGGCCGTCTCCCTCTCCGCCGAGGACGAGGAGTGGAGGGTGGCCGACCGGCGCGCCTGGTACCACGTGGCCCGCCCAGGCGAGCCCGTTCGCTACCAGGTGACCGGCCCCACGCGCCTCGCCCTCGAAGCCGCCCCGCAGGCGGGTGACACCCACATCTCCCTGACCCTGCTGGACGGGGATCGACCCGTCCTCGAGCGGACGTGGGACGGGGTCGCCCGGTCCATGGAGACCGACCAGGGGGTCGCGTACGGGGCGGTGACGACCGCCACGCTGAACCTGTTCGGCCGGGGACCGCGCACCCTGGTCGTTCGGGCTGGCGGCGCACCGGTGGCCGTCCGCATGACCCACCGGGTGGCCTCCGAGGTCGTGCTCCCACCCGCCCCGCCGATCGCCGAGATCCCGGCGCCCGACGTGGAGCTGGCCCGAGCGGCCCGCTCCCACGGGACGCCCCTCGTCAGCGAGCGAGCGCTGCGGCTCCCGCGCCCCTCGCCGGGGGGCACCGTGGACGCATCGGTCAGCTTCTGGGATCGCTGGTCCGCCGACCTGGAGCTCAGCGACGAACGCTACCAGTACGTCCAGGTCGCCGCGCTGCACAGGCTGCGCCTGGGAGGAGGCCGCGAGAGCTGGTTCTACGGGGGCGGGCTCGCGAGGATCGGGTTCACCGCCGGGCCGTCATTCGGTCTCGCCCTCGGGACCTTCCACCGCTTCGGCGGCAGCGGGCTACGGATCAACGGCAGAGCGCTCGGACTGGTTCAACGGACCGACCAGGGGACGTTCGGCTCCCTCGCCATGCGCGCCCGGCTGGACCGGCCCACCCGCCTCGGCCCCGACCTGACCCTGGTGCCCTACCTGCGCCTGCGGGGGTACATCCAGCCCAAGCTGGAGCTCCAGTGGTTTGCACGGCGGCTGGACATGGAGCTCGCCAGCAGCTACCGACGGGCCCACCCCTTCGGGATGGGGCTGGGCGCCGACCTGGTCTGGCGCCTCTGGGCAGACGCGGCCTGTTTGGCCTCCTTCGGGATCCTCACCAACCCACAGATGACCTCGCTGGACAACGCCGGCGGGCACGTGGAGCTGCGCCTCCACCCCCGCCCCATCGGCGCCTCGGCCCGGTTCCACGTCAGCCACCGCTTCGCCGACGACTGGCGTCCCACCGGCTGGTGGAGAGCGGAGGTCTCGCTGGGCGCCTGGGCGGACCTGGGTCCGCCCGACCTGTGGATCCGCCCCGAGATCCGCCTGAGCTACCTGCTCGATCCGGCGCGTCTGGAGGCCACCCTCGGTCTCTCGATCACCCCGGGCCGACGGGCGATCACGCACTTCTCTCCGGCCGACCTGATGCTCGAAGAGGTCCGGGCCCCTGCGGCCATCGACGGGCGCTGGTCCCGCTGACGCCGGGGTGACTGTTCCTTTGCGACACACCTGATCCACCCCGTCCCACCTTTCTGTCTCACCTGCGTCCCGCGGCCATCTTCGCGTCACGCATCGCGTCGCCGCTCGGGACAAAAAAACGCTGTACGCCGCCAACGCATCCCCTCGACCTGCGTCGTTGGCGGCCCGTTGGCACGGCGATTGCCAACTTCGGCCGAGATTGCGGACTCCGGCGGGGGTCCGCGGGGAGAGGTCCATGAGACAGATCGTCGTCGTTGGTTTCGTCCTGAGTCTGTTGTTGCTTCCACGGCCGGGCCTGGCCGCCGAGGACTCCTCCGGGGAGACCGGCTTCCGGATCGGCCTCGCCGGCGGCGTACTCGTCGTCGACCCCAAGGAGCACATCCGCACCGAGGGCACCGGCGTGTTCCGCATCGGCTACCAGTTCACCCGGGTCATCGCCGTCGAGGGCGATCTGGGGTACTCCCAGGGGGTGACCAAGGAGGTCGGGCGGCTCTACCACGTGCTGGATCCACGCCTCAACGTGCTGTTCCACATCCCGACCCCCGGGATCGTCGACCCCTTCTTCGCGGTGGGCGGCGGTGTGATCTGGAAGAAGGTCAACCGGGACGCGGACGTCAGCGCGGAGACCACCAACTCCAAGGGGTACGGCAACTTCCAGAACCCGGACACCGACTTCATCCTCAATGCCGGCCCGGGCGTGCTGTTCTGGTTCGGCAAGGACTTCCCCCTCGGGGCCAGGCTCGACGCCCGCTACATCCTCAATCTGGGGAGCGAGCCCCACGGGGGACGGACCATGGACGTCTTCCACAACGCCGAGTTCACCGTGGGACTGCAGGGCCGCTTCGGACCGCGCGGGGAGAAGGACACCGACGGGGACGGCTACCTGGACTCCGAGGACGGCTGCCCCGAGGAGCCGGAGGACTTCGACGACCACGAAGACGGGGACGGCTGCCCCGATCCCGACAACGACGGCGACGGGATCCTCGACATGGACGACGACTGCCCCGACGATCCCGAGGACGAGGACGGCTTCGAGGATCTGGACGGGTGCCCCGATCCCGACAACGACGAGGATGGTACGCCGGACACCCGGGATCACTGCCCCGACGTGGCGGGCCCCGAGAACGCGGAGGGGTGCCCGGACCGGGACGGAGACCGGGTTCCCGACTACCGGGACGACTGCCCGGACGAGCCGGCGGATCCCCGCATCGACCCCAAACGTTCCGACGGCTGCCCCGCCGAGGTGGTGGTGACCGACGAGGCGGTGGTGATCCTGGACAAGGTCCACTTCGAGGTGGACAAGGACATCATCCGCCCCATCTCGTACGGGATCCTGGACAACGTGGCCAGCGTGCTCAACGAGTACACGGACATCGCCCTGGTGGAGGTGGCGGGCCACACCGACTCGGACGCGTCGGAAGCGCACAACCTGGACCTGTCCCAGCGCCGCGCCGAGGCGGTGGTGGAGTACCTCGTGGGCAAGGGCGTCGACCGCTCGCGCCTGGTCGCGAGGGGCTACGGCGAGGGCACCCCCATCGACACCAACGAGACCGCCGAGGGCAAGGCCAACAACCGGCGGGTCGAGTTCAACCTTCTCCAGGACTGAGCCGGCTTCCACGGCTCGACTTCCGCCCTCGCTCACCGGATTCACCGAATCGGGGTTCCCTCCGTAACGATCCGGCCTGAAGTTGTACAAAGCTACATGAAGTGGGCGGGTCTAATAATCGCCGCGACCGCATTCCCACTGGCGTCGGGGTGCACCCTGGAGGGGCACGCAGACGCCATGGGCGAGAGTGGCATCGTGGCCCTCTTTCCCGGAGACGGAGCGGCGGCCGTTCCCGAGGACATCGAGCTGCGCATCGAGCTGGGGTGGAGCACCCCCAGCAGCGAGGGTGTGATCGCGTGGATCGGGCAGACCGACGGAACCCTGGATCACGCGGATTGCGAACTCGATCCCGAGCTGAGGGTCTTCGACTGCATTCCCGTCGCCCCCCTCCGCAGCGACCGGACCTACATCTTCGCGGCCCAGCTGCAGGGACGGGGGAATCCCGTGGTGCGCAGCACATTCCAGACCGCCCCCCCCGAGGGGCTGGCCTACGAGATCGGCGCCGAGCTGGGTGTCGCCGAGTTGGGCAGCAATGCGCTGGCGGGGCCCGCCCTCAACGCCCAGCTCACGGCCTCCGGCCCGCTGTTGCTGGTGAGCGAACACCTGGACGCGGCCGAGGATCTCCCCCAGCTGGCGTCCAACTGGGTCTGGGGACCGGGAAAGCGCCTGGAGGACCAGGAAGGCCAGCCCTATGTGGTCCGGGAGAGCGTCGGCTACCCCTTCGCGGCGCCCACCGTCGTCGGGCAGGGCGGGACGATCTTCGGGTCCGCGGAATACGCCTACCTGCCCGTGGCGCTGGGGGGGCAGTGGCGCCACGTGCGGGTGGACGGATTGACCATGTTCGGCGAACTCGATCCAGCCCACCCGGATCTGGCGGTGGACGACCTGACCATCGAGGGCTACATCAAGGCGCCCTCGCTGATCCGGGCCCTCGCGGACACCGGCGGCGCCGAGGCGAACGCCATCCGCGCGCTCGTCGACCTGGACACCGACACGGACGGCGACGGGCGGGTGGACGCGGCCCACGTGATCCTCGAGACCCGTCCGATGCCGGTCGTGATCCAGGATCCGCTGTAGAGATCAGCCGGATTGCGCCACATCGGACGGTGGGGGGAATCCGTCGGACAGCCAGGCATCGACCAGGCCAGCGAACCCACCGGCCGCCTCCTCGTGCACGTTGTGCCCTGCACCGGCGAGGATCTCGTGGCGGGCGGGGCCGCCCAGATCTCCGCACAAACGCCCGGCATTGGCCGGCGGGTGGACCCGGTCCTCGGCACCCCAGACCACCAGGGAGGGACAGGTCACCCGGCCCAGGAGGCCGGCATCCGGCGAGTGCTCCCCCACCTGCAGCCCCATGGTCGTGGCGGCCTCCCAGCCCCCCGGGGCGTCCAGATGACCCAGCAGCCTGGCCGTCCGCTGTTCGACCTCGACGCCTCGCCCGGCGAAGCCCGCGCGCCGGATCAGCGGCGGTATGGAGGCCCGACCGACGGGGCTGGCGAAGAACCGGCGCATCAACCCCGGCCAGCGGCGGGCCAGCCGGAGCCCCTGGGGCGGCGGCGGTGCATAGGCGGGCGGAGAGACGAGCACCAGGCCCGCCAGCCGCCCGGGGGCGCCCGCGGCGGCGTGCAGGGCCACCGACGCCCCCAGGGAATGACCGCCCAGCACCACCGGCCGAAGCGCCAGCGCGTCCAGGGCGGCGAGGACGACGTCGGCCAGCCAGGGCGCGTCGTAGGGCGCGTCGGCCGGCCGGTCGGAGTAGCCGCACCCGGGGAGGTCCAGGGCCACGGTTCGCCGGTGCCTGGCCAGGCCCGGTTGGGCGGCTTCCCAGATTGCGGTGGAGCTCAAGTAGCCGTGCAGGAGTACCAGCGCCGGCTCCCCGTCCCCCTCCGAGACGGCATGGACCCGCAGGCCCGCCGCATCGAGGAACTGTCCTGGGGCGGGGGGACGGCGATCCCGACGGGGCATCGGGCTCAGGGGACGTCGTTGCCCGAACCGGCGGCCCCGTCGCGGGCTGCGCGCAGCTCCACGAGGGCCTCGTACGGTACGGGCCAGGGGGTCCCTTCCGGGACCAGGTCCACGGTGTTCCGGCGGAACTCGGGATCCTGCATCCGGCACTCGTTGTGCCGCGAACCCCACTCCTCACTGTCCCGCATCCGCCGCCAGATCTTGCCCAGGGGCTCGTCGCGCACGTTGCCGAAGCTGATGGGGGTGAAATCACAGGGCGCCACGTCGCCGTTCGCGCTGACGTAGAGCTGGTAGAAGCCCGCGAAGCAGCCGAAGCCCTCGGGGGAGTTGACCCAGGACTGGCCCATCACCGCGGGGCCGGTGGGCGAGGCGTTCTGGGCCTTGACCAGCTCCCGGATCGCCGCGCGGTCATCCGGCGAGAGTACGAGGTCGCGCTCGTTGAGGAAGGCGCCGGTGGGCACCGCGTCGAACATGAACACCTGGTGGACGCCGAGGTCCTCACCCAGACGGAAGATCCGCTGAACGTAGCCGTCTTGGTGAGCCGGTTTCGTGACGTAGGTGCTGATCCCCACCAGGCAGTTGCGCTCCCGCAGCGCCTCCACGGCACCCACCGCAGTGGCGTAGGCCCCCTCCCGGCGGCGGTACTCGTCGTGGTGCGCCGGGTCATCCGAGTCCAGGCTCACCAGGGTGCCGAACAGCCCCGCACCGCGCAGCTCGTCCGCCATCTCGGCCACCCTCGAGCCGTTGGTGAACATCGACACGGTGGCCTGGGTCTTGTCCACGTGGTCGATGATGTCCAGCAGTCGCGGGTGCAGAGTCGGTTCGCCGCCCGACAGCACCACCGACGCCCCGTTGAGCGCCAGGAACTGGTCGATGATGTCGATGATCTCGCCGTACGCCAGGGGATCGCTGCCGCTGCGCATGTACTCCCGGGCGGAGCAGTGCCGGCAGCCCATGTCACAGCGACCGTTGGCCATCAGCACCATGGTGATGGGCCGCGCCTCCCGCTTGCGCACCACGTAATCGAAGCCGGTTCGGAGGATCCTCGCTCCGGGCTGGGAGCCCATGGGGGGCTGGGTCAGGTCGTAGGCCGGCATGCCATTGACCGTGGCGATGGGCTTCATCGGCGCGAGCCGCTTGTTGAACAGCTTCAGGTAGCCGCCCAGCAGCCGGTCGCGCAGCCGGGTCGCGCGCGGAATGAAGGGGTAGTCGACCCGGGGGAGATCGTCGCGTTTCAGCTGGGCGTGGAAATCCATCTCCCATAGATCGCCCCCAGAATGCCGTTCAAGTCAAGTCAAGCTTTCAACCAGAACCGTGGGACGGCACGGCAATCCACCGGGACGTGGAACGCCTGGTGGCTTTGGGCTACCCTGTGGGGCACTCCAACCGGAAGGTGAGGTGAGGCATGCGAACCGCCCTGACGCTGCTGGGTTGCATCGCGCTGGTCGCGCTCTGTGGCTCCTGCGACGAGGAGTGCCCGGAGTGCGAAGAGTGCGAGGAATGCGAGGAGTGCCAGGAGTGCCAGGAGTGCCCCGCGGACGAAGACGGCGACGGATTCACCGAGGAACAGGGCGACTGTGACGACGCCGATGCCGGCGTGAATCCCCTGGCCGACGAGGTCTGCGGGGACGGAGTGGACTGGGACTGCAGCGGGGACCCGGACGACGGTCACCTGGACGAGGACGGTGACGGCTACCTGGACACCGCCTGCACCGGCGGTGACGACTGCGACGACTCGGATCCCGATCGTCATCCGGACGCCGAGGACGGCTGCGACGGCATCGACAACGACTGCGACGGCTCCACGGACGAGGACGTGATCGTCGTCGATCCCACCGGTGGTGGCGACGCGGACGAGATCCAGGACGCGGTGGACGACGCCATGTACGGCGACGTGATCTGCGTCCACCCGGGGACCTACGCCGAGAACGTGGCCTTCGAGGGCAAGAACGTCACGGTGACGTCCCTGACCGGCGCCGCGGACACCGTCATCGACGGCGGGGGTGCGGGCACGGCCGTGACCCACACCTTCGGTGACAGCACCACTCTGATCGGCCTGACGATCACCGGCGGGACCGGAACCCCCTTCGATCCGGACCACGACGGGATCGAGGACCTGTGCGGTGGCGGATTGTTCATCGACGCCTCCAACGTGACCCTCATCGACGTGATCGTGACCGGGAACACGGCCGACGACGGGGCCGGCATGTACGTGAACAACGCCGGCCTGGAGATGCAGGGCACCATCGTCACCGCCAACGTGGGCACCCGCTACGGCGGCGGCATCCGCCTGCGGGAGACCACCGACGTGGTCATCGACGACGGCGAGATCACCGGCAACAGCGCCCGGGCCGGGGGGGGGCTGGCCACCTACTCCGCCGGCGCGACCTTCCTGGACACGGTGATCGAGGGCAACCAGGCCGAGACCAAGGGCGGCGGCCTCTACAGCGGCACCGACTCCCAGCTGACCTTCAGCTCCTGCTCGATCTCGGACAACGACGCCCTCGAGGTGGGCGGCGGGATCCGGCTGTACAACGCCCAGGCCTACTTCGGCGGCAGCGACATCACCGGAAACACCGCGGGCGAGGACGGGGGCGGCATCGCGTGCAAGAGCTCGTCCATGGCGCTGTCGGGCGGCAACGTCTCCGACAACGACCCCGACGACGTCTCCTGTGACGAGTGCGACGGCTGCACCGACTCCCCCTGATCGCCTCCCCTCTCAGCGTTCGCCGACTTCCGCAACCCGCCTCGCCTTGCCCTGCGTGAACGCGCACGCGCGTGGTATCTTGAGCAGTTGCAGGAGGTGTCCATGTCGCACAGGTCCCTCGCCATCGCGGTCGTCGCGGCTCTGCTCGCCACGGTGCCCGCCGGACCCGCGGGGGCGGAGGGGGCCCGCTACCTGATCATCACGCCGGACGACTACGAGGACGAGATCGCGCCGCTCGCCGAGTGGAAGACCCGCAAGGGCATGCTGGCGAAGGTCGCGCCCCTGTCGGAGACCGGTTACTCCACGGTCGAGATCCGCAACTACGTCATCGACGCCGCCGAGAACTGGGACCCCGCACCCGAGTACGTCCTGCTGGTGGGGGACATGGCCACCGTACCCATGCCCTGGCTCGAGGACGGGTACACCGACACGGCCTTCGGCAACGTGGACAACGACATGTTCGTCGAGGTGCACCCGGGCCGGCTGCCCGCCGCCAACGCGACCCAGGTCGAGGTGATGGTCGCCAAGACCCTGGCCTACGAGCGCACCCCCGACCTGAGCGATCCGGACTGGTATGGCCGGGCCAACCTGATGATCTACGAGGACCACGACGATGACGACTGGCTGCACTACTTCGGCGACGCCGAGTGGATGCAGGCGCTGATGACCGCCTGGGGCATGGGCGACGTGGAGATCAACACCTACGCCACCACCCCCAACGTGAGGGCCCACTTCGAGGACCGGATCGAGCAGGGGCTGGCCTACGCCACCCACCACGGGGTACACGGCGGGTACACCTACTGCGACTGGCCCGGATACAGCGTCTACCCCGACACGATCCAGCCGCCCACACCGATGATGCCGGTGGTCGTCTCCTACACCTGCCAGACCATGGCCTACTCGGCGGACTACGACTGCGGCGGTGAGATGTGGATGAAGGCCGGCGACCCGACGGACCTGCGAGGGGCGGTCGCCTTCGTGGGTCAATCGGTGAGCTGCTCGTACTGCGCCCACTGGCGGTCGGCCTTCCGGCGGGGCTTCTGGGGTCACATCTTCGAGGACACGGTCGCCGACGAGATCGTGCGCTTCGGCGAGGCCGTGGAGGTGGGCCGGCTGCACTTCTACGACGAGTTCCACCTGTCGAGCCAGTACTACGCGTCGACGCTGTACGGCGATCCCGAGCTGAACCTCTGGGCGGGCGTACCCACCGCGATGGAGATCAGCCACCCGCCCCACGTCCCCCGGGGCCAGACCGAAATCACCCTCTCGGTGAACCGGGAGGGGCAGGCGCGGGCCGGCGTGGACGTGTGCGTGATGTCCGACGGTGGGACCTACGCCTACGGCACCACGGACGCCGGGGGGCAGGTGACCCTGGTCCTGGACACCACCGACGACGAGCTGCTGTACGTCACCGCCACCGGCCGCAACCTGGTGCCCTACGAGGGCCAGATGGAGGTCTGCGGCGCGACGGCCCCGGCGGACGACGACGACGACGACACCGGAGACGACGACACGGCCGACGACGACGACGTCGCGGACGATGACGTCGCGGACGACGACAGCACCGGGGACGACGACGACACCGTCAACACCCCGGTGGACTCGGTGGGACTCTCGGGCGCGGCCTGCGAGTGTCACAATGCGGAGACGAGCGCCGGCCCGGCGGCCGCGTTCGTCCTGGCCCTGGGTGTGGCCGCCCTGTTGCGGCGGCGGACCACCTGAAGGGGGAGAACGATGACCTATCGCTGGACCCTGCTGTTGACGCTGCTGGCCACCCTCGCCCTGCTCCTCGGCGGCGGATGCCCCCAGGACGACGACGACGCCACCGGGGACGACGACGACGCCACCGGGGACGACGACACCTCGGGGGACGACGACGACACCTCGGGGGACGACGACACCACCGGCAGCACCGACGACCTGGACGGGGATGGCTTCTCCCCGGCCCAGGGGGACTGCGACGACGAGGATCCGAACGTGCACCCGGACGCCGAGGAGGTGGCCTACGACGGCGTGGACAACGACTGCGCCGACGGCGACCTGATGGACGTCGACGGCGACGGCTTCACCCCCACCTGGTTCGGGGGCGAGGACTGCGACGACGAGGACGCCTCCATCTCGCCGGACGCCACCGAGATCTGCGGGGACGGGATCGACCAGGACTGCACCGGCGATCCCGACGACGGATCCACGGACGCGGACGGCGACGGCTACGTGGACTGGGCCTGCACCGGTGGGGACGACTGCGACGACGGATCGGCGTCGGTGATGCCGGACCAGACGGTGTACGTGCCCGATGACTTCGCCACCGTGGTCGAGGCCGTGGACGCCGTATGTACCGGCAGCACGGTCCATGTGGCCGCCGGTACCTACGCCGGCGACATCGACGCCTCGGGCAAGTCCATCAGCCTGCTGGGTGACGACGGAGCCGAGTCCACGACCCTGGAGGGCACGGGGGCCGACTCGGTGGTGCAGCTCGGCGACGGCGGGGAGCTCTCCTCCATCTCCGGGTTCACGGTCACCGGCGGCGACGCACTGTACGGCGGCGGCGTGATCTGCGTGGGCACCTGCATGGTCACCGACATGGCGTTCTCGGCCAACGTGGGCTACTTCGGCGGCGGATTGGCCCTGCTGGACGGGGAGATGACGGTCTCCGACTCGGTATTCGGTGGCAACGACTCCAACTGGGGCGGCGGGATCTACTTCGAGAACGTCACCGGCACCGTCGACGGGGGCGACTTCACCGACAACGACGCTTCCGACGGGGGCGGCGCCATCTACGTCGGGTTCGGCGACATGACCATCTCCGGCCTGGTGGTCTCCGGCGGCGTGTCCGACCACGCCTCGGGCCTCTACCTGTACACCTTCACCGGCTCGCTGAGCGACACCTCGGTCACCGGCGGCGACGCCGAGACCTCAGGCGCCCTGTTCACCCGCGACTCCACCATCGATCTCGTCAACAACACCTTCTCGAACAACTACGCGACCTGGGGCGGTGGCGGGTACTACTGCTGGGACTCCACGGTCACGTCGATCGAGACGAACAACATCACGGGCAACGACAGCTACGACTGCGACGACTACGTGCCGTATCCGTGTGACGACATCGCTTGTCGGGGGTGTACGGGGTGTTGAGACTCGCCTGAGCCAAAGCCCTCAAGGGACGTCGCACTGCCCGTCACTGTTGTCTCCCCAGCACTCCATGAGTCCGGCGCCCCGGAGACCGCAGGTGTGGCGATGACCGGCCGCCAGGTCCCAGAAGATCCCCTCCGGCGGGGACGCCTGGCCATAGAAATCGTAGCCCCAGCAGTCGAGCGAACCGTCGAGCAGGATTCCGCAGGTGTGTTCGTAGCCGCAAGCGATGACCTGGAAGTCGTCGGCCGGGGGGCTGGCCTGTCCGGAATCGTTGCGGCCCCAGCATTCCGCCTCCCCGCTCGCCCGTAGCGCGCAGCCGTGCGCGTGGCGAATTGAGAGCGACTCGAACAGGCCAGCGGGCGGGGTAGCCCTCCCTTCCATGTCGGATCCCCAGCAATCCAGCAAGCCGGCGTCCGAGAGGCCGCAGCTCACGTACTCTCCGGCGGACACCTGCTGGAACGTGCCGCCCGGCGGACTGGACTGTCCCAGCGCATTCGCGCCCCAGCAGGACAGACCACCTCCCGACACCACCGCGCAAACGTGGTGGGACCCCGCCGTGACGGACTCGTACACGTCGGGGGGCACGTCCTGCTGCCCACTCATGTTCGAGCCCCAGCATTCCAACTGCCCGGCAGCGTCCACCGCACAAGCGTGGAACCAGCCTGCACTCACCGTCTCGAAGGTCCCGGTAAGAACCGTGGTCACGTTGGGGTCGTCTCCCCAGCATTCCACGGTCCCGTTCACGCGCACGCCACAGGTCTCCGCCTCCGTCGCGCTCAGGGCGATCCAGCAATCATCGGTCTCGTCGGCGGTCCCGGCATCGCAATCGTTGTCCAGCCCATCGCACTCGATCTCGGGGTGCCCGGGAAACACCGTCGGCTGGGCGTCGTCGCAATCGCCGACGGGATCACAGTTGGGATCCGCGCATCCGTCCACGAACACCCCGTCGGCGTCGTCGTCGGGGCACGTGCATTCGCATTCGTCGTCGTCGTCGTCGACCAGCTGATCGCAGTCGTCGTCCACCCCGTTGTCGCAGATCTCCACCACGTCGGGAGACACGGCCGCGTCGCCGTCGTCGCAGTCGTCCGTCGGATCGCAGTTGGGATCGGCGCAGGCCTCGTCGTAATGCCCGTCGCCGTCCCCGTCCACGCAGGTGCACTCGCAATCCACGTCGTCGTCGTCCGCGAGGAGGTCGCAGTCGTCGTCGATCCCGTTGCCGCAGTCCTCCTCGGCCCCGGGATTCACGGCTGGATCCGCGTCGTCGCAGTCGCTGTTCTCGTCCACGTGGTCCGCCAGCACAGCGCAGTCGTCGGTCCCGGGATCGTCCTGGTCGCCGTACCCGTCGCCGTCCACGTCCGGGTACCAGGTGGTCGTCGGTAGTCCGTCGTCCTCGAGCTGATTGCAGTCGTTGTCCTGCCCGTCGCAGACCTCGGGGTTGCCGGGGTAGTTCGCCGAATCCGTGTCGTCGCAGTCGTCCACCGGGTCGCAGTTGGGGTCCGGGCAGGCGGCCGGGTAGTGGCCGTCCCCGTCCCCGTCCACGCAGCCGCACTGGCAGTCGCTGTCCGCGGCGTCCGCGTCCTGATCGCAGTCGTCGTCGATCCCGTTGTCGCAGACCTCGTCCGCGCCCGGGTTGACCGCGGGGTCGCCGTCGTCGCAGTCCTCCGCGCAGTCCACGTGGTCCGCCAAGGGGGCGCAGTCCACGGTGCCCGGGGCGTCCGGGTAGCCCTACCCGTCCCCGTCGACGTCCGGGTACCACAGCACGAAGGACAGGCCGTCGTCGATCCCGTTGAGGCAGTCGTTGTCCAGGCCGTCGCAGATCTCGGTCGCCCCCGGATAGACGGCTGGTTCCCCGTCGTCGCAGTCCCCCGCGCAGGCCATGTGCCCGTCGCCATCGCCGTCCGACTCGTCCCCCCGCCCCACCCCGTCGCAGTCGTTGTCCAGGCCGTCGCACAGCTCGGGCGCGCCCGGGTAGACCG
>CAZITQ010000123.1:0-28350 GCA_964542165.1 uncultured Rickettsiales bacterium | reverse complement strand
GTTTTGGTGAGGACAACGACTGCGACGGTCTCGTGGACGTCGACGATGGGGACTTGCCGGACGACGACGGGGACGGCGCGGGGGCGTGCAGCGACTGCGACGACGCCGATCCCGCCAACTTCCCGGGCGCGGCCGAGGCCTGCGACGGACAGGACAACGACTGCGACGGGCTCGTGGACGGCGACGATCCCGACGTGCCGGACAGCGACGCCGACGGCAGCGACGACTGCGAGGACTGCGACGACGGCAACCCGGACGTCTACCCCGGCGCCCCGGAGCTCTGCGACGGGCTGGACAACGACTGCGACGGACTCGTGGACGGCGACGACGACGACGTGGTCGACGCCGATGGGGACGGCTACCACGCCTGTGAGGACTGCAACGACGCGGATCCGACGGTCCACGAGTCGGCGGACGAGGTCTGCAACGGCCTCGACGACGACTGCGATGGGGTGGTGGACAACGAGCCGATCGACGGCATCGAGGTGTGGCCGGACGACGACTGTGACGGGTACGGCGACGGCGCCGCGCCCGAGCTGCTGTGCGACGTCCCGGACGGGTACGTGGAGAACGGCGACGACTGCGACGACAGCGACGCCCGGGTCAACCCCGACGCCCAGGAGATCTGCGACGGGGCGGACGGCGACTGCGACGGGACCGCGGACAACGACTGCTCGTACCCCATCGAGATCGCGGCACCCTCGTACGAGGCCGTCGAGGGCCCCGACGCCCCGGGTGCCTGCGCCATGATGGGCGAGATCACCGGAGCCCCCGATCCCCACCACCTGTCCAACCTGCCCACCTACATGAACATCCTCGACGGGGTGGAGTCGGGGCTGCAGTCGACCACCAACGAGAACTTCGCTCTGCTGGACTACTCCAACCGCTCCGGCGCGGCGTACGAAGGCAGCCCGGGCAACTTCGACCCCACCAACCCCTGGCCCGTGCTCTCCCCCACCGGCAGCATGGGCGGCTCCCGCTTCCGGGGCTTCATCAACCTGCAGTGCGGCGACCCGCTCAACGTGACCGTGGGGCTGACCGGCAACGACGCCCTGGCCCTGTACATCGAGGGCGACCCCGTGGTCGGGGTGAACTGGGACGACGGGCAGTGGAAGAAGTTCCGCTACGTCACCTTCCCCGGTCCCGGGCTCTACGCCTTCGAGGTCCAGTGGTCGACCAACTTCACCTTCACCATCGACCCGGCGGAGCTGATCTGGGCCGACGGCTTCCTGGCCGGCTACGACAACCTCGACACCATGTGCAACTTCGGCTCGTGCACCTACGACAACGGCGTCCCGATCCCCGACTTCGAGGTCTATGGCGGGGACATGCTGGTGGCGGCCAGCGATGGCGGATCCACGGCCTGCGTCCAGTGCGCCGAGGACCTGGACTGCGCCCAGGGTGAGGTCTGCAACCTGGCCGGGATCTGCGAATAGGCGACCGGATCGGCGCCCCGATCAGCGCAGCAGCGCCTGGGCCAGGGGCATGGCCACGCCCAGCCAGAACGCGACGCAGAGGCCGCACAGGGCGGCGAACTGGATCACCGGGAGCACGCAGCCGATCCGGCCGCGCTCGGGGATGTCCATCAGGCGTGAGCAGACGAGCTCGTCCCCCCGACGCTCCACGAAGGCCAGCACCCTGGGGTGGGCGCCGCTGGCCCGGGAGCGCGCCGTCTCCCAGACCCGCCGCGCGAAGCGGACGGGGAGCTCCTCCCGGGAGTGCAAGATACGCAGGTCATCCGCGCCGACCGGTTCGAGGGTCACGCGGAGCCAACCGGCGACCACCGTGCCCGCTCGCAGGGCGGCGGCGCTCACCGTGGACGGGAAGCGGGGGCGTTTGGGCAACACCGGCGCCAGCGGGATCACCAGCCCCGGACCGGCCACCCCCGCCACACCCACGAGGGCCACGGTGTAGACCACCCCCGCAGACGCCATACCCACGGTGAAGATCCCCAGTGAGACCTGTCCGATCGCCACCACCCCGCGGGCCACCTGGCCGATGGCGATCACGCCGAAGGCCATCTGGCCGATGGCGATCACACCGGTGGCCATCTGCCCGATGGCGATAAATCCCTCGGCCTCCTGGCCTACGTCTATCCAGCGATCCACGGTGACCTCGCGAGGCCTGGAATATACTACGGTCGAGTTTGACCATGCCCGACAAGACCTGCCCCAGCTGCCACCGCGAGCTCCCCGCCCACGCGGCGTTCTGCCTGGGATGCGGCGCCGAGGTCCGCGGCGAAGAGGATGATCGGCCCACCGAGGATCCGGACGCCCCCCCCGCCGAGACCCCGGCGAACGCCCGGCAGCTCTGCCCGACCTGCGGCGTGACCGCCCCGGAAGAACGCAGGAGCTGCGAGTGGTGCGAGGGCACCCTCGACCGCCCCCTGGACGACCCGACCCTGGACGACGACTCCTACCCGGTAGCCGTCCGCTGCCACTTCCAGTGCCGGTCCTGCGGCCACATGTCGCCCCTGAACCAGCTGGATCTGGACGGTACGGTGCGCTGCTTGCGCTGCGGTCTGGACCAGGTGTTCGATGTCGGCAGCTGGACCGCCGCCCTGCGCCACGCTCACGGAGTCGGCGATCTGGCCGGACCCGCGCCCGAGGGGCGCCACCCCCACCCCCGGGTCTCCATCGCCGGGGACAATCCCCTGGCGTCCATCGGCCGCTACCGCACCGGGGCACGGCTGTCCCAGACCGGGACCAGCGTCGAGGACGGGATGGTGGTGCCGCGCTCGCTGCGCATCGACGCGTCGCCTGGACACCCCCTGTGCCCCGACTGCGGGATCCCCGTGGAGCTGCAGGCCACCGGGGGTACGGTGTCGACCCGATGTGGCCGTTGCGGCGAGTCGGCCAGCTACGAGGTCGATCCGCGAGCGCGGCGCCTCTGTCCGGGCCTGCGCGGGGTGGCCGCCGAGGCCGCTCGCGGAGATCGCCCACGGGTGCGGCTTGCCGAGGCGGGCCCGGAGGGCGCGTCGGTGATCCGCTGCCCCGGGTGCGGCGCGGCCATGGCCGGCATCGGCGACGCCCCCACGGTGACCTGCGAGTTCTGCCAGACCGTGGCCCGGGTCCCGGGTCAGGTCCGCCACGAGCTCTTCGATCACGAGCCGGACGCCGAGACCTGGTGGCTGCTGTTCCAGGGACCGTCGAACCGCCGCCGGGAGATCGAGGGCTGCGACGACCTGGCCGACGAGGCCCTGGGCAAGGTCGAGGCGCCGCCCATGGTCAAGGGCCCCCTGCTCTTCCGGTTGGTCCTGGGCACGCTGGTGCCCCTGGCGGCCCTGATCGGGACCTTCATCCTGTTGTGGGGAACCCGGATTCCGTCCTGGCTGATGTGATCCCTACCGCCCCACGTCCAGCAACCGGTAGCTCCCGCCCCCCTCGGATCCGAAGGTCAGCTCCACGTCGGCCAGTACGCTGTTGACCACCAGGGTGATCTCGCCGGGCTGGGCCGACTCGGTGCCGGGGATGCCCTGGAACTCCAGCACGATCTTGTCCCCCTGGATCAGGTTGGACTTGGGCTCGAGGGTCTCGTCCTCGACCTCGAGGCGGAACACGGGCTTGAGGATCGAGAACTCCCGGGGCAGCTCCAGGGTCACCTTGTCGCCCAGCACCTTGGACTCGAACTTCACCTCGGTGCGGTCCCGGGCCTCGTCCAGCACCTTGTCCACCAGCGGGCTGGTGGTGGACTCGGCGGCGCCGCCGATGAGCCCCGCGGCCCGCTTGCGCCGCATCTCGCGGAACTCGGCGGCCTCGGCGATCTTGTACTGGTCCGTGTCCACCCAGTCGACGGCCTCGTTGGAGATCAACACCGCCCGGTGGGTCACCACGTGGTCCACGTTCTTGGTCTCGCCGAACCACTCGTAGGACACCTCCAGCTCGCCGAAGTCGGTGCGGTCGTGGGCCATGACCGCCGGCTGGGTCGGCGAGGTGAAGGTCTGGTAGTCGTCCGGGTGCATGTCGGTGAACTGGATGCAGTGGACCAGGGTGGCGTTGTGCAAGGTCTGGGGGGAGCGGTTGTCGATCGACACCTTGATCTTGTCGCCGAACAGGGTCGGCTTGACGATCAGGTCCAGGTAGCTGTCCTCGGGGAACAGCGCGCGGAAGTCGTCGCCGAGGGTGGTCTCGGCGAACTGGATGTCCGACAGGACCAGCTCCCACTGCTCCTGACTGCGGCGGCGGGCGAAGTGATCCTTGACCTTGGTCTTGCCCTGCTCGTGCTCGCCGGCGGCGAAGTGGATCCGCGCCATCTGCAGGTCGGGGCTGAAGTAGCCGGCGCCCAGCATGGTGGACTGGTACTGGCCGACGATGAAGTTGCCCTCCCGGGTCTTGCGCAGAAACGCCCGCTGCCGGTACGGGTCCAGCAGGTCGCTCAGCCGCTCCGACTGGCGGGGGTAGTACGCGGCCGCCTGCTGCAGCTGGAGCGAGGCCTCGGAGCGGTTGCCGGCGCGGGCGTGGTGCACGCCCAGCAGCAGCTGGGCCGGCGCGGTGCTGTCCGGATGCTCCTGGATGTAGCCGTGCAGCAGGTTCTCCACCTGCGCCCCCTCGGCGGTCCCCGACTCGATCAGCGCCAGCGCCTTGAGCAGGTGGGCCTCCTTCTCGTGGGGCGCCAGGTCGATGGCCGCGTCGGATGCCTCGATGGCGGCCGTCCAGTTGCCGTCGTGGACGGCCAGGTAGGCCCGGTCGCGCATCACACACAGCCGATCCCACTCCTCGACGTACTCGTAGTAGGCATCGGCGTACTCGAGCATGGCGTCGAACAGGTCGGTCTCCAGCCGCGCCCGCTCCTGGACCAGCTCGAGCTCGTCCTCGTGCTTCTCGCGCAGCAGCTCCAGCTCGGCCTGGGCCTGGGCCCGATCCACCGACAATCCACCCACCGGCCCCAGCGGACCCGTGGCCGCGTCCACCTCCACCACCGACATCATGGCCAGCAGCAGCTCGCCGCTGTACTCCCACAGCTCCTGCTGGGCGTCCTCCTCCAGCTGCACGGCGTACAGCTCGTACAGCACGTCCAGCATCGCCGAGCGCGCCTCGATCACCTCCGGCGCCACGCCGCGGTAGTCCGCCGCCGCCATGGCGGCCAGGTACTGCTGCAGCGACTCGTCTCGCTCCAGGGCGCCGCGGATCCCCTGGTCCATGCCGTGGAGCACGCGGATGGTCTGGTCCAGGTCGTAGCCGACCGCGGCCCCCTCCCCCTGCTCCACCGCCTCGTCCATCTTCTCGAAGACCGGGGCGAACTCGGTCTTGGCCCTCTCCTGCTGGGCCTCGGCCTTTCGGTGCTTGGAGATGTCCCGGGCCGCGATCAGCGCCGCGACCAGCACCACGAACAGCACCATCGCGGTCAGGCAGCCGCGCTTGAAGATCGCCCCCGCCTTGCCCTTCGCCTTGGGCGGGGCGTCGGACTCGGCGCTCGGGTCGACGGCGGTGGCGTCGGTGGGTTCGGGCAAGGGGGCCTCCTCGTCCGCGGGGTTCGGCGGGGGATTGTACCAACCTCCCCGTCAGGGAGCGTACGTCCGCGCTCGTTCCATCCCTCTGAGCACCCGCAGCGCACCGTCCCGCAGCGCCTCGGACTCCCGCTCGCCGGGGTAGATGCTCAGCTTGATCCCGAGCGATCGCAGGTAGCGCTTGATGGTCCGGCGCAGCCGCTGGGAGTGGCACATTCCCCCGGTGAGGATGATCCGGTGGATCCGGCGCCCGCGGAAGCTGGGTACGTGCGAGGCGATCTCGCTGGCGATCTGTTCGACCATCACCTCGAAGACCCGGGCCGCCTCCTCGTCGCCGTCCTGGATCCGCCCCTCGACCTCCCGCAGATCGTCGGTCCCCAGGTAGGAGATCAGCCCCCCGCGCGTGAGGAGACGCCGTTGTAGTTCTTCCCGGGGAACGCCCGAGTAGCACAGGTCGATCAGCGCCGCGCCCGGCAGGGTTCCGCAGCGGTTGGGGGTCATGGGTCCGTCGAACAGGGCGTTGCGCACCCGGACGCAGCGACCCTTGCGGTGGGATCCCACGCTGACCCCGCCCCCCAGGTGGGCGACGATCAGGTTGAGGTCCTCGTACTCGCGGTTGCGGCTCTCGGCGAAGTGCTTGGCGGCGGCCTTCTGGCTCAGGGCGTGCCAGGCGGCCGTGGGCTCCACCCCCTCGAGCCCGGACATCCGCGCCGCGGGATCGAGCTCGTCCACCACCGGCGGATCGACCACGAACGAGGGGGCCCCGGCCTCGTCGGCCAGCTCCCGGGCCAGGAGCCCGCCGAGGTTGGAGGGGTGTTCGCCGGCAACTCCACTGCGCAGGTCGGCGATCACGGCATCGTCGACCCGGTAGGTGCCGCTCTCGATGGGCCGCAACAATCCCCCGCGGCCGACCACCGCGTGCAGGTCGGCCGTGGCGCAGCCGTTCTCGGCCAGGAACTCGGTGATCACGGCCCGCCTCAGCGGCAACTGATCCACCAGCTCGTCGCAGGCGGCCAGCTCGGTCGCGCCGTGCTTGATGTCCCTGCGCGCCACCCGGTCCTCGCCCTCGAACAGGGCCACCTTGGTGGAGGTGGAGCCCGGGTTCACCGTCAGGATCCGGTAGCGGGGGAAGAAGTGGTCGTTGCGCGTGCGGGCGAAGCGGTCCGAGCGGAATCGGCGCAGCAGCAGGGCCTTGGCCCCCCGGGCCACCTCTTCGGCGGAGGAGGAGCGCGAGAAGTCCAGGGCCTGGTCGTGGAGCCCGCCGATGACCAGGGTCGACAGGGCGTCGGGGTAGCGGGTCGAGTACAGGTGGTACAGCAGGTTGCCCACGTCCAGGTTGGGCACGATCAGCACGTGGGCCCGGCCGGCGCCCTCGAGCTTGTCGAACTCGTCCTTGAGCTTGGTCCGCGCCGCCTGGGACGACAGGGCCACGCTGATCTGCATCTCGGGGACGATGTTGATGTTCTCGTAGGCCGGGCTGACCTGGCGCAGGGCGTCCAGACGCTCGCGGATCAGGGGCGCGGCCTCGCGGATCCGCTCCACCGACGGCCCCTGGCCCGATCCCCGCGTGGAGTAGCTGAGCAGTGCGCCGTTGATCTCGGGCAGCACGCTCTCGGGCACGATGTCCCGCATGGTGCGGCAGGCGCCCACGGCGATGTCCGCGAGGTTCTCGGGGCTGGGCACCGGGGTCAGGGCCACGTCCGAGAACATGACCAGGTTCTTCTCGTAGATGCCCTCGGGGTGGGAGTCGGGCAGCGCGAACAGCCCCATCTCGTAGACGGTGTGTTCCTTGTCGAGGATCCGCAGACAGGGGACGAAGAACTCCCGCGACGAGTGGGCCACCCCCCCCAGCACCGCGTCGGCGTAGCCCGACTTCACCGCCATGATCGCGTAGTACACCGGGTCCTGGCAGCGCCGCAGGGCCTCGTCCCGGTCCATCTGCCAGCGCCGCCCCTGGCTCACCTCACACAGCTGATCGGCCAGCTCGGGCGTCAGCTCGTCCGCCGTCGGATCCACGAACCGCACCATGGTCGAGAAGCGCCGCCTCGAACACTCGAGCTCGGCCTCGCCCGAGTCCACCAGGCCCTCGGCCTTCTCCTGCGAGCCCACCAGGATCACGTTGGCGAACTTGAGTAGCCGGGACGCCGCGCCCACGATCCGCGGGTCCTCGCCCTCGGGGAAGATCAGCGTCTGCCTGCTCGTCATCACGTCCCGAAGCTGCTTGCGAAGGGCACCCTCCAGGTCGAACATGGTCGCTCCTCCTCGACGGGGCGATTCAAGCCGATCGGAACCGGACAAGCGAGGAGAAAATGATTAGTCTTCCCGGGCAAAGAGACTCGGTCTCGGACGCGGTCTCGGACCCGGACTTGGACTCGGTCTCGGACTCGGAATCGGAATCGGTCTCGGTCTCGCGGAGAAGAACCCATGCGCGGCAGAGGTAGCCCCCCGGAGATCCACGCACCCCGCGGGTTGCTGGTGGATCCGTTCGGACGCCGGATCCGCTACCTGCGGGTGTCGGTGACCGACCGGTGCAACTACCGCTGCCGCTATTGCACGCCCACCGGGGGGATCGCGGTCCAGGACCGGGAGGATCTGCTGACCCTCGAGGAGATCGCCCGCCTGGTCCGGGTGGCCTGCGAGATGGGGTTCGACAAGGTGCGGCTCACCGGGGGCGAGCCGACCCTGCGGCGGGGCATCAGCGAACTGATCCGCAACCTGGCGCGCACGCCCGGGCTGCGGGATCTGTCGATGACCACCAACGGCGCGACCCTGGCCCGCACCGCTCGGGCCCTGCGAGAGGCGGGCCTCAAGCGACTCAACCTGTCCCTGGACACCCTGGATCCCGCCCTGTACCGCCGGCTCACCCGCGGAGGGGAGCTGGCCCCGGTCCTCGACGGCATCGAGACCCTGTTCGAGATGGGGTGGACGCCAGTCAAGCTCAACGCGGTGGTGATGCGGGGGGTGAACGAGGACGACCCGGTGCGGATGGTCGAGCGGTTCGGCGACCGGATGGTGGACATCCGCTTCATCGAGTACATGCCGTTCGGCGACGGGGCCGACCAGCCGGTGCCCTGGGCCGAGACCCGCGCCGCCCTGGAGCGGCGCTTCACCCTGGAGCCGGACGGGTCGGTGGGCGAGGGGGGCCCCGCGACCCGCTTCCGCATCCCGGGCCTGCGCTGTCGGGTGGCCACCATCTCGGCCATGAGCCGCCAGTTCTGCGACAGCTGCAACCGCGTGCGGCTGTCGTCGGACGGTAGGCTGCGGACCTGCCTCGCCGCGGGGACGCCGGCCCGCTCCCTCCGAGAGCTGCTCCGGAGCGACGCGGACGACGACGACGTCGAGGCGTCCATCCGGGACGCCGTGGCCCACAAGCCCCGGGGGTACGACGAGCTGGACGAGGGCGACGAGGCCTTCGCGGGCAAGATGTCCCGCATCGGTGGATAGCCCCGGGGCCGACCCGGGTGGGAGGTGAACGTGATCCCCGTCGAACAGGCCATCGGCCACGTGCTCGCGGCGTGTCCCGATCTTCCCAGCGAGGAGGTGCCCCTCGATCAGGCGGTCGGGCGGGTGCTGAGGGAGGCGATCGCCGCCCCCCACGACTTCCCCCCCTTCCACCGGGTGATGATGGACGGCTACGCAGTGCGTGCCGCGGATCTCGCGGCGACGGACACCCTTCCGCTGTTCGGGGAGTCGGCCGCCGGGACCGCCGAGGAGGTCGAGCTTCGCCCGGGCAGCTGCGTCCAGGTGATGACCGGGGGCCCACTTCCCGCCGGGGCCGACGCAGTGGTGCCGGTGGAGCAGACCAGGCGGGACGGCGACCGGATCACCTTCGACGCACCCGTGCGGGACGGCCAGCACTTCGCCCCCCGGGGCGAGGAGGCCGTGATCGGCGATCCCCTGCTCCCGCCGGGGACCGTCCTCGGCGCCGTGGGCGTGGCCACGGTGGGGGCCAGCGGCCGGGCACGGGTGGAGGTCACCAGGCGGCCGTCCCTGGCCATCGTGTCCACCGGCGACGAGCTGGTGGAGGTGGACGCGACCCCGGGTCCACACCAGATCCGCGACACCAACTCCTGGTCGCTGCTGGCCCAGGCCCGGGCCGAGGGGCTGACGGACGTGGCGCGGCTGCACGCCCGGGACGACGAGGCCGACCTGCGGCGCGTGCTCGGTGAGGCGCTGCAGCGGGACATCGTGGTGATCTCCGGCGGCGTGTCCATGGGCAAGTACGACCTGGTCCCAGGCGCCCTGGCCGAGCTGGGGGTGGAGCAGGTCTTCCACCGGGTGCTCCAGAAGCCGGGCAAGCCCCTGTGGTTCGGCACCCGCGGGAACACCCTCGTGTTCGGTGCCCCGGGCAATCCCCTGTCCACCGCCGTGACCTTCCACGTCTACGTGCGCCCCGCCCTCGCGCGCATGGTCGGGCGGGATCCCGAAGATCCCCGGTTCCGGGGGCGGCTCTCCCGGGACCTCACCGTGACCAGCAAGCGTGATCTGTTCGTGTTCGCGCGGGCCGTGGCTGGCGGGGACGGGGTCGAGGTCCACCCGCGGATCGGCAGGGGTTCGGCGGACATCTTCGCCGCCGCCACCGCCAACGCCCTGCTCACCTTCCCCGCGGGACGTCACGAGCTGTCCGCGGGCGAGGAGGTGGTCTTCCGCCTGCTGGGGCCCAACCCGGAGATGGACCGATGAGCGACTTCAGCCACGTGGACGAACGCGGCAAGGCCCGGATGGTGGACGTGGCGGACAAGGAGCCTACCGACCGTCGAGCCCGGGCCGGTGTGACCGTGTTCGCCGATCCTGCGGTGATCGCCCGTATCCGCGATCTCTCGGTGGCCAAGGGCCCCGTGCTGGAGACCGCCCGCATCGCCGGCATCCAGGCCGCCAAGCGCACCTGGGAGCTGATCCCCCTGTGCCACCCGCTGCCCCTGGACGCGGTGGACGTGCAGTGCAGCCTGGGCGACGACCGGGTGGAGATCGAGGCCACGGCCCGCTGTTTCGGCCGCACCGGCGTGGAGATGGAGGCCATGACCGCCGCCTCGGTGGCCGCCCTGACCGTCTACGACATGTGCAAGGCCCTGGACCGCACCATGACCGTCACCGACCTGCGGCTGCTGGAGAAGTCCGGGGGCCGCAGCGGACACTTCCGGAGGGACGGATGAAGGTCGACGGACGGGTGCTCGCGGTCTGTACGAGCGAGAAGAAGGGCACGGTCAAGCGGCCGGTGGACGGGGCCGTGCTGGTGGCCGGGCGGGGCATCGACGGCGACGCCCACGCCGAGCCGGGCATCCGCCAGGTCAGCGCGCTGGCCGAGGAGAGCATCGAGCAGGTCCGCGAACAGATCCCCGACCTGGAGGTAGGGGCGTTCGCCGAGAACCTGGTCACCACCGGGATCGACTGGAACCGGGTGCCCATCGGCCGACGGCTCCGGTTCGGCGACCAGGCCGTGCTCCAGGTCACCCAGCGGGGCAAGGTCTGCCACACCCGCTGCGCGATCTACGAGATCACCGGCGACTGCATCATGCCCACCGAGGGGCTGTTCTTCGCCGTCCGCGCCGGTGGTCCCATCGCCCCCGGTGACCGGGTGGCCAGCGATCCCGAACTCGACCGACTGCGCTACGCCACCGTGACCGTGTCGGACCGCAGCTCGGCCGGACAGCGGGAGGACCGCTCCGGTCCCACGATGATCGAGGTCATGGACGCCGCCGTGGACGGGGTCCACGTGGCCCACGAGACCGTGCCGGACGTCCAGCCGACCATCGCGGCCACCCTGCGCCGCCTCTGCGACGAGCACGTCGTCGACGTGATCCTCACCAGCGGCGGCACCGGCCTGGCCCCGAGGGACGTGACCCCCGAGGCCACCCGCGACGTCATCAATCGCGAGATCCCGGGCATCGCCGAAGCGATACGCCTCGCCGGACTCCACAAGACCCCCCACGCCATGCTCTCCCGCGCCCTCTGCGGCCACAGGGACCGCACCCTGATCGTCAACCTCTCGGGCAGCCCCAAGGCGGTCACCGAGCAGCTCGAGGCCCTGATCCCGGCGCTTCCCCACGCCGTAGCGACGGTCAGCGGCGTTCCCCAGGACTGCGCGCGGTCGGACTGAGCCGCTCAGGGGGCGCGGACGCAGCGGAAGCCAGCGCCGGGGACGTCCGAGAGCGGATCGGCGTTGTTGCGGGCTCGGGTTCTGAGCTTGCCGGCGTCGTTGTGGCAGCTGCCGCCGCGGTGGGCCCGGTTACCGTCGCCCCCGGTCTCCCACGCCGTCCCGTCCGCCGGCGCGCCCTCGTAGGTGTCGTGGTAGAGGTCCTGGACCCATTCGAAGACGTTGCCGGCCATGTCGCACAGGCCCTGGGCCGTGTCCCCGTCCGGGCTGTGGCTGCAGACCACGTCGGTGCCGGCCTGGCCGCACCCATCCCCCCCGGTCCCGGTGTCGTCCATCACCGCGCGGTCGCAGTTGGCCGGGTCTTCTCCCCAGGGGTAGGTGACCTCCTGACCCTGCCCTCGCGCGGCGAACTCCCACTCCGCCTCGCTGGGTAGCCGTCCGCCCGCCCATAGGCAGAACTCCACGGCCTGCTGCCAGACCACGCAGTTCACCGGGTGCAGCTCCCTCCCCGGTCGGCCCCAGTTGCACTGCCCGCTCTCCCCCGTGGGGGGGGAACAGCCACCGTCGGTCTCACAGACCGTGTACTGCTCCAGCGTGACCTCGGTCCGCAAGATCTCGAAGTCGGTGACCGTCACCGCGTGGCAGGGCTGCTCTCTGAGGTTTCCTCCGATGGTGCCCATGTCGAACGTGGCGCCTGTCAGCGGCACCCAGTCCAGGGGCGTGGTGGCCGAGTCATCGTCGCCGGTGACATCGTCGTCCGCCGTCGAATCGTCGTCGCCGGACGCGTCATCGTCACCGGACACGTCATCGTCCTGGGTGACGTCGATCACTCCGGGCGGCGGCCAATCGGGCAGGCAGCTGGGCAGTACGAGACACAGCGACGCCAGAGCCCATACGGACCAGCAACGCGTCGCGACCGTCGCGCTCCCGTCGGCCGGCTTTCGGGTCTCGCTCATCCCACCTCGCTCCCTCGGTCCGGTCCCCTACCCCCCGTGGCAGGTCCGCTCGATCAGCTCTCGCTGCATCCCCGGTGACAGGTCCTGGAAATAGGCGCTGTAGCCGGACACCCGGACCAGCAGCCAAGGATGGGCGTCCGGATCCGCCATGGCGGCGCGGAGCAGGGCCGCGTCCACGGCGTTGACCTGCAGCTGCATGCCGCCCTGGGTGAAGTAGCCCCGCAGGAGACCGACCAGGTTCCCGAGCCCCTCGTCGCCGGCCATCAAGCCCTGGTCCAGCTTGATGTTGACGTTGATCCCGTTGCGGGCCCGCCGCACCACGTCGAGTCGGGCGGTGGAGTTGAGGGCCGCGGTGGGGCCCAGACGGTCGAGTCCCGTGCCCGGGGAGAGGCCGTTGGCCAGGGGCGCGCCCGCCCGTCGCCCGGACGGCAGGGCGCCGGTGTGCTCGCCGAAGGCCTCGTGGACGGTGACCGAGTAGAAGCCCGCGAAGTAGTCTCCACCCCGGGTGCTGGTGTGACGGGCCAGGCTGTCGGCGAACAGGCCCATCACCCGGTCTGCCAGCTCGTCCACCCCCCGGTGGTCGTTGCCGTACTTGGGCGCCCGCGAGAGATAGCCCCGCAGCGCCTCGTGCCCGCGGAAATCGGCCTGGAGGGCCGTCCGCAGGGTGTCCAGATCGCACTCCTTCCGCCGGAACACCACCTCGTCGACGGCGGCGAGGCTGTCGGCCAGGTCGGCCACCCCCACCCCCTGGACGCCGGAGCCGTTGTAACGGGCGCCACCGGCGCTGGCGTCCATGCCACTCTCCAGGCATCCCCGGACCAGCATCGAGGTCAGCGGCGTGGGGTGGAAACGGGCGTTGGCCCGCTCCACGGCTTGCAGGTCGCCCATCACCAGGTCCACCAGGTGGTCGATCTGGACCCGCAGGCGGTCCACGACGTCGTCCAACCCCTCGCACGAGCTCAGCGGTGGCAGCTCGGCGCCGCCGTCCCGGACCCCCAGCGCCCACTCCAGGGGCAGCGCCAGGTTCACCAGCGCGGCGTCGGTGGAGCCGAAGGTGGACGCGCAGGCCACCGGCTCCACGCAGCCCACCGGCGAGTAGTCCCGGGCGTCCTCCTCCGCGGTCCCCCGCCCGGTGAGCATCGGCACGACGCTGTCGTCGTTCATCAGCGACGGCGCCCCCGAGCCCCGCCGGAGCATGTCCGCCGCCCGCTCCAGCAACTCGGGCGGGGAGCCCCCGTGGACCCGGAGGTGGAAGTTGGGCTGGCGCATTCGCAGCTGGTCCACGGCGTCCAGGAACAGCCAGGTCAGCTCGTTGGTGGCGTCCTCGCCGTCCCGGTCCACGCCCCCGACCGCCACCACCTGCCCGTTGAACATGCCCCCGTGGATGCGGGTGATCCGCCTCGAGAACACCGGGACGATCTCGCTCATCTTGACCACGAAGCAGCCGATCAGCTCCCGAGCACCGGCCTCGTCCAGGCGCCCCGCCTCCACGTCCGCCCGGTAGTAGGGCAGCAGGATCTGGTCCAGCCGGCCCGGGCTCACGGAATTGTCCAGGCTCTCGGCGTTCAGCGCGATCTGGGCCAGCAGCAGCGACTGCAGCGCTTCCTGCAGCGTCTTCGCCGGACCCCGGGGTACGCGGGAGCAAACGCCCGCGACCGCCACCAGTTCCTCCCTGCGCTCGGGATCCGAGGTGCCGGTGGCCCGGTAGCGGGCCTCGGTGGCGCAGCGGTCCCCGAACGCCCCCAGGGCGTCGCAGGCGATGGCGGCGGCCTCGTAGAAGTCCCGCTTCCGTGGGTCCTCGCTCTCGGAGAGGCGGCGGCGGGCGTTGTCGGCCAGCGCGTCCGTACCCGCCGCCAGCAGGACCTCGTAGTCTGGCACGAAGTGGGAGATGCCCCCGGTCTCGTTGATCACGTAGCGCTTGGCCGTCAGCTGGTCGGCCACGAAGCGCAGGGCCCGCAGCGGCGGGAAGGCGCGCATGGACAGAAAACGCGGCAGCCAGAACGGCAGGACCCGCAGGCCCAGGGTGAGCACGTCCCGCCAGCGGATCCGCAGCGGATTGACCTTGCGGCCCCGGTAGGACAGCAGATCCTCGCACTGGGCCACGCCGTGGAGTTCGGGGAAGATCGCCCCCCCCACCCGGTGCGAGGAGAAGTTGCCCACCAGCAGCTCGTCTTCGTGCACCTGGACGCTGCGCTCCGCCAGCACGGCGGCCAGGGCTTCGGCCCGCTGGATCACCGCGGGCTTGCGCCGGTTGACTCGACGGCGAGTGTAGCGGGTGACGCTCACGGCCCGTTCGGTACACACCGACGGCGGCGCCGACTGCACCGCCTCGCGGAGTCGCCAGACCCGCTCGGGGAAGGTCCTCTCGGGCTCCGGCGCCCGCCTCCGTCCCTCCTTGACCACCCCCACGCCCAGGCGGGCCAGGTGGACGGCCGCCTGGACGAAGGCCTCCTCCCCCTCCCGTCCGGTCACCCCCAGGGGGGCCTGTCCGCTGCCCAGCCAGGCGAGCTTGTCCTCGCCCAGCCGGTGATAGGGCAGGACCCGTAGCGCGGGCCGATCCAGGCTTCGGAGGAGGTCGGCGATCCCCTCCAGCACCCCAGGCGCGTCGGTGAATCCGGGCACCACGGGCATCCGGAAGGCCACGTCCGCGCCGGCCTCCAGCAGCTTCCTCGCGTTGTTCAGGAGGTTGGCCGAGCTCCTGCCCGTCCACTCCTGGTGCCGCCGATCGTCCGGGGCCTTGAGGTCGAAGTAGAACCGGTCCGTGTGCGGGAGTACGCGCTCGAAGTGGCGCCACGGCACATCGCCAGCGGTCTCCACGAGGGTGTTCAGGCCCGCGGCCTGGGCGGCCTGCAGGAGCGCCGCGGCCCCCCGGGGCTGCACGAGGGGCTCCCCGCCCGACAGGGTGAGCCCGCCGCCGCTGTCCCCCATGTACCGGCGATCCGCGAGCACGTCGTCCATCAACTCGCCGACGGTGGCCGAGCGACCCACGAGGCGGCGAGCCTCGTGGGGGCAGGCCTCCACGCAGGCCCCGCAGGCGCGGCAGGCCCCGCCCTCCGCCGGGGGAGCCCCCGAACGCACGGCGCGGTGGGGACAGGCGTCGACGCACCGGCCGCAGCCGGTACAGCGCTGGACCACGAAGGCCAGCTCCGTCTTGCTGTGCTGCGACTCGGGGTTCTGGCACCACCGGCAGCGCAGCGGGCAGCCCTTGAGGAACACAGTGGTGCGGATCCCGGGCCCGTCGTGCACGCAGAACCGCTGCACGTCGAACACCTGCAGGCGTGTGCCGTCGGTCACCGGGATGCCCTCTCGCCGGCCAGCGTAGCAGGGCCCACGGCCCTGTCCAGGACGATCGGGCACGCCGCGACCGTTGCGGGAGCCCGACCGATGTGGATGATCGGGGACTCCGGGCAACCGGGGCTGGAGGTCGACCATGCGTACCCTCACCACCGCCATCGCCATCGCCTTCCTGCTGACCTGCGTTCCGGCCGCCGCACTCGCGGGGGACACGGCCACCAGCGAGCAGGGGATCATCAACGGCGAGGCCATCGGCACCGACGAGTTCCCCTCCGCGGGCCAGCTGATCTTCACGGGGACCATCGCGCTGGGGAACTGGGAGCTGCCGGCCACCATGCCCCTGTGCACGGCGACCCTCGTGGCCCCGGACGTCCTGCTGTCGGCGTCCCACTGCGTCGACGAGTTCTTCCTCCACTACGGCGCCGGGACCCTGATCGACCCCCTGTTCTGCATCAGCTTCGAGGAGGACCTGTCGTGGATGGCCGAGACGTCCCACCAGGGGAACCCGCCCCTGCCCGACGACGCGGTCTGCGGCGGCGCCTGGGTCCGGCACCCGGACTGGGACGTACAGGCGATGATGAATTTCCAGGGTGAGGGGCTGGCGAACTTCTCGGATCTCTCGCTGATCTTCCTCGAGGCGACCGTGGACGACCGCCCCTTCGCCTATCTCCCCGACGAGGAGGAGGGTCAGCAGCTGGAAGAGGACATGGAGGTCGACATCGTCGGCTACGGCCAGCGAACGCCCGAGCCGATGGACGTCTGGAATCCGGATCCCGAGGCAGCCTACAAGCGCTACTGGGCCCACACCTTCATCAACGAACTGGGCGAGCACGAGATGCAGATCGGCGACGACCCGACCACCGGCCGCAAGTGCCACGGCGACTCGGGCGGGCCAACCTACGTGGACGTGGAGACCGATCTGTCGGTCGCCCAGCGGGTCGTCGGCGTCACCTCTCGCGCCTACTCGGCGGAAGAAGACTGCAACCTCGGCGGCGTGGACATGCGGATCGACCCCTTCCTGGGCTGGATCGAGGACGAGTTCGTGGCTGCATGCGAGGACGGCACTCGCGTGTGGTGCGACGAGCCCGGCATACCACGGCCGGATCCGGTCGAGGGGGACGACGACGATGACGACGGCGATGACGACGACGTCGAGGGGGACGACGATGACGAGGGCGGCGGCGGGTGCCAGTGCACCCAGCTGACTGCGCGGCCGCTGAGCTCCCTGTGGGCGATATCCCTGCTGCTCGTCGCCGGCCTTTGGGCCCGACGCCGCGCGACCGGCTGACGTTCCGAGCCTCTCCGCCGGGCCGGCGCCCGGCCGTTTCCGCTAGGATCCCCTCCGTGATGAGAGGGGAGCTTCCGATGCGCCAGTCCCAAGTCCACCGATGGCTACTGTTGTTCGCCGCCGTCCTCCTCACCGCCTGGGGAGGGGAAGTGCTCGCCGGCCCGGGAGGCGACGACGCGGCTGCGTTCGGCGCGCCGGTGCTCTCCCTGCGGCCCGCCGGCCTGCAGCTCGAACCCGGTGCCGCCGCCACGGCCCGGGTCTGGTTGGAGCCAGGGGAGTTGGCGGCCCACGGGGTGTCGTTCGAGCTGACCTTCGACCCGGACCTGATCCAGCTCGAGGGCGTGACCTCCGGTGAGCTCATGGGCGCGGACGCCGTGCCCGGCAAGAACTCCCCGCAGCTGGACAACAAGCGAGGAAAGCTGCGCTTCGAGGCCCAGGTCGGGGGTGGCGCCCTGACCGGCGCGGGAGCCCTGTGCGAGTTCACGGTGCGGTCCACGACGACCCAGACGGCCGAGCCGGCACGGATCCACATCCGCAAGGCGACCCTGCTGGATGCCGACGGCAGGAAGGTCGAGGACGTGGACGCTCGCCGGGACGGGACGGTCGAGCAGGCGCGCTTTCCCGGAGCCCGGATGGTGCGGGATCCGTCCACCGGGCTGCCCCGCCATCTGGTCGGGATCCACGCGATGCCGCGGCTGCTGGTGGGTTCGGGGGACGACCTCACCGAGTCCAACGCCGGACGGGTCTACCTGGACTTCCTGGACCAGCACGCCGACCTGTTCGGCGTACACACCGACGGCCTGCGGCTCGCGGCCGCGCGTCGCGTGGACGACCACTGGCTGATCGCCTTCCGCCAGGTGTACGACAAGCTGCCGGTCCACCACGTGACCGTGAGCCTGGTCGCGGACAGCGGCGGCGAGGTGCTCGCCTACCACGCCAACTACGTGCCGTTTTCCAAGCTGTCGACCCGGATCCGCGTCGAGGTGGACGAGGCGGCCGAGCGGGCCAAGGCCTCGTTCGCCGAGGGGGCGGCCGACGCCTTTGGTCGCCACGACGCGGAGTTGCTGATCTACGTGGATCGCGGCGAACAAGGCCCCGTGCCACGCCTGGCCTGGCACTTCCTGCTGGCCGGGGAGCGGCCTCGACCGGACCTGGACACCTTCTTCTTCGTGGACGCCCTGGATGGCGAGGTCCTGCACACCTACCCCCGCTTCGTGCCGGCGGTGCTCCGCGGATCGGTCCAGGGCCAGGTCTTCGCCTCCTCCCCCGACGATCCGGCCAGCCTCCAGCCCCTGGTCCACCTGGACGCGACCGCCGCGGAGGCCGAGGTGGTCACCGACGGGGCGGGCCGCTTCGTGGTGGGCGATCTTCTGACCTCCCAGTACGACGTGGAGCTCTCCCTGTCGGGGCCGTACGCGCAGGTGCGCAGCTACCGGGGAGAGGAGATCTCCGCGCTGCGCCGCTGCCACACCTCCGAGCCCTGCGACATCGAGTGGACCGGGATCGACCCCGACGGGTCGAGCGTGTTCTTCCACATGAACTGGCTGCACGACTGGTACGTGTCCCGCCTGGGCCACGCCTGGTCCAACCCCTGGGACGACACCGACCGTTTCCAGGCCCGGGTGGGGCTGGACGGACACGACAACGCCTGGGCCGGCGACACCCTGCTGTTCGGGACCGACGCCTTCGCCCGGTCCAGCGACGTGGTCTACCACGAGTGCTCGCACAACCTGCTGCGCGAGCTCTACGGCGACTGGATCGGCTTCTCCGAGGATCCGCTCGGCGAGGGGTATGCCCTCGACGAGGGCTTCGCCGACTACTTCGCGGCCGCCGCGACCGAGGATTCGTGGGTGGGTGAGGGAACCGGCGGGGGGCTCGATCTGGCCGGCGGGGCGCAGTACCCGGGCATGGTGGACTACGGGTACGAGGGCCACGCGGGCGGCGCGGTCATCGGCGGCGCCGCCTGGTCGCTTCGCCAACGGCTGACCGAGGAGATGGGGGGCGCGGCGGGCGCCCGCTACGCGGACCGGTTGGTCTTCGAGGCCCACCGGCGCCTGTCCATGCAACCACGCAGCTTCCGCTTCTCCGATCCGCGAACCAGCAACCTGCTCTCGGCCCTGTACGCGGCCGACGCCGGCGGGGTGGATCCCTTCGATCGGGCGCCCCACTTCGGCGCCATCCAGCGCGCCTTCGGGGCCCACGGGTTGTTGCAGGCCGTTCTCGCGGACGGGGACAGCTACGACGTCTCGGCCAACCTGATCGGGGCCCACACCGGCGGTGATTTCTACGTGGCCGACGGGCGGATCCTGGCGGACAACGACGGCCAGCGCGGCGTGCTCGCTCTCGGCGACCTCGGGGACACGCCCCTGGAGGCCCTGGAGGTGGTTCACGGGGTGTACACCCGCGACGGATTCCCGACGCTGCCGGGGTGGACGTTCGTGGCGCTGGCCCAGGAGGGCGAGGTGGGCCGCCACATCTTCTTCCGTGTCACCCGGGTGGGCGGGGACCGAAGCGTTGCCATCGAGTACTTCGTGCGCGATCGCCAGGTGACCCTGGCGTCGGATCAGGGCGTCGACTTCAGCGAGGGCTTGCTCGTGGGGCCGGGTGAGGGTGATCTGTCGTTCTCCGGTGGGTCGTTCCGTGCCGACGCGGGCGGTCAGCGGGGGCTGGTGGACCTGGGCGACCTGGGGAACGTGGCGCTCGAGGGCGTGGTGTCCCCGCCCAGCGGCTACCGGTCCGGCGCGCTGCCAGCGGTGGTCGGCCACACCTACGTGGCGCGGGCGGCGGCCGGCGAGGAGGGGCTCGAGATCCCCTTCCGCGTGGTGGCCCTCGACGGTGGGGAGGTCACGGTGGAGGCGATCCACCGCCCGGTCGGGCGGGTCCTGCTCTACTCGGAGGACACCTACGATTTCTCCACGAGGACCCGGGGAGGATCCACGGGTCACGATGTGACGCTGGCGCGGGGCCGGCTCTGCGCCGGGGGTGCTGCCCTGGCCGATCTGGGGGAGACCGGGGACGAACCGCTGCACAGGGTCGCCCTGCCCGAGGACGGGTACACCACCGACTGCCTGCCCCTCGAGGAGGGACACGCCTACCTGTCCCGGGGGGGCGGAGACGACGAGAGCGTCGCGGTCTTCCGCGTGGCGTCACGCCACGGGACCGCCGCGGCCCTGGACTTCGTCGTCCTCACCCCGGGCCAGGTGACCCTGTACGACGGCGACGGCTACGACTTCGCCGGCCAGGAGCGGGGCGGTGCGGACCTGGGCGAGCTGACCTTCACCGGCGGCCAGTTCCGGGCCGACGCCGAGGGCCAGCGCGGCATCGTCGATCTGGGAGAGATCGGTGAGGTGCCACTGGACCAGGTCGCCTTCCCGGCCACCGGTTACTCCCGCACGGGCGTGGACGCCGTCGAGGGTCACGCCTATGCCGCCCTGAGCCGGGAGGGGGGTGGCCCGAGCTACGTGGTGTTCCGCGTCCACGAGGTCGCGCAGGGGCGGGTGCGCCTCGAGTGGCGGACCGTCACCCCCGGGGCGGTGGTGCTCGGGGACCGCGACAGCTTCGACTTCAGCGAAGGGGTCGGCGGGACCGTGTCCGGCGGCGATCTCTACCTCTCGCGCGGCAAGCTCCACGCCAACCAGCGGGGCCAGCGGGGCCTGGTCGACCTGGGCGACCTCGGTGAGACGGCGCTGGACGCCGTCGAGGTCCCCGACATCCGCTTCGGCCGCTCCAACGTCCCGGTCGTGGCGGGCCACACCTACGTCGCCCTCGCCGGCCGCGGCGAGGAGGGGGCCCACGTGGTGTTCCGGGTGGTGGCCGTGGATGAAGAGACCGTAGCGCTGAGCTACGCCTACCGCGCCGCGCCCGCCGCCGACGCCCCCTGATCCAGGAAGTCGTCGCCGAACACCGGCGCGTCACTCTCGGGGACCTCGAATTCGGGGAGCCCCTCTGCCCTGCGGGCCGCGTTGACCATCGGACAGTGGGTGATGCACTTGGAGCTGGCCACCGACTCGTCGTAGGGCGCGGGGCTGATGAAGAGGTCTCGCAGGGCCAGCATGCCGGGGCCGTTCCAGACGTCCGGCAACTCGTCCTGCAGCAGGTTGCCGATGGAGAACGACTCCCCCAGTCCGTCGCTGCAGCAGGCCTTCAGGTCGCCGGTCCAGGCCACGTTCATGGCCTTGTAGAACCAGTAGCAGGTCTTCTGGGCGTCCGAGGCGATCTGGCCTTGCCAGAACGACGGGCGGGCGTTGGAGACCAGCAGCCGGTCGAAACCCATCTCGGCGGCCCGCTCGCGGGCGGCGTCCACCTCGTGGGCATTGTGGTTGAACTCCAGGAACTGCCACTCCACGAAGGGGGTCGAGCTGCCGATCCGTCGACGGGCCTCGAGCAGGGCCTCGACGTTGTCGTAGACCCGCTGGATGTCCCCGCCGACGCGGTACTTCTCGTAGACCTCCTGGGTCACCCCGTCCAGGGAGACGATCACGTAGTCGAGACCGCTGCGGACCAGGCGCTCCATCTCGTGGGGTTCGGAGTTCTGGAAGTTGGTGCTGACGACCGTGCCGATGCCCTGGGCGTGGGTGTACTCGAGCATGGCCGCGAGGCGCTTGTTGATGAACGGCTCGCCGGAGCCGTCGAGGCGCACGAACACCAGCTCGTCTCGGACCCGGGTCATCAGGCGGCAGAAGTCGTCGTAGCGCAGCCGCCCCGCCGGGATCCGGTTGTCCCGGGCGCCGGTTATGCACAGGGGGCAGCGCAGGGTGCAGGCGTTGGTGGGCTCCAGGTGCAGGACGTAGGGCAGGCCGCGGGCGGTGCGCGCGCGGGAGCGCATGTCCAGCTCGCAGCGGGTGATGTTGGTCAGCTTGTGCGCGGTGAGGTAGCGGTGGAGGTTGGGGGTCAGGGGGGCCAGGTAGCGCCTGGCGGTCTCCCCGTGGCTCATGGCCAGCTTGCCCCGTCGCATCAGTCGCATGCCGCGGTCACCTTCCATGGCCCGCTGGCGGCTGGCCGGCGGGCAACACACCATAGCCGCAAACCGCGGAGCCTGGAAGGTGGTCCGGGGGGGGCGTCGCCCCTCAGTCCAGCGTGCGGTGTTCGCGGTCCTCGTCGGATCCCGAGCCGTCGTCCAGGGGCAGGGTGAAGTGGAAGGTGGTGCCCTCACCGGGCGTCGAGTCGAACCCGATCTCCCCCCCGTGGTAGTCCACGACCTTGCGGGCGATGGTCAGCCCGAGGCCGGTGCCCGGGTACTCGTCGCGGGTGTGCAGGCGGTGGAACAGCTCGAAGACCCGGTCCCCCTGGGAGGCGTCGATGCCGATGCCGTTGTCCCGGACCGAGATCATCCACTCGTTCTCCAGCAGGTCACCTCGAATCCGGACCAGGGGCGGAGCCTCCCCGTGGAATTTCAGGCCGTTGCCGATCAGGTTCTGGATCACCTGCCGGAGCTGTGAGCGGTGCCCCCTGACGGTGGGCAGGTCACCGATCTCTACCCTACCCTCCGCCTCCTCCAGGGCCAGGTGAAGGTCGGCGACCACCTCCCTCGCGACCTCTCCCAGGTCCACCTCCTCGGGCTCGGCGCTGTCCCGGCCCACGCGGATGTAGCGCAGCAGGTCCTCCATCAAGCGGTCCATCCGAGCTGCGCCCGCGTCGGCGAACTCCAGGTAGCGGCGGCCGCGCTCGTCCTCCCCCCCGTCGTAGCGGTTTCGGAACAGCTCGATGTAGGAGCGCACGGTCCGCAGGGGCTCGCGCAGGTCGTGGGAGGCGGCGGACAGGAACTGGGCCAGGTCGTCGTTGGCCCGGCGAAGTTCGGCGGCCTGGGTCGCCAGCGCCCGGTTCTTCTCCCGCTCGAGGCGGAGCCGCTCGTCCGTCAGCACCCGTCGGTACTCGGACTCCTGCTCGTGCTGGTCCACGGCGGCGAAGCGGACGGTGCTGTTCTTGCCCAGCCGGACCGAGCATCGCATGGGCAGGGCACGGGTGCCGCTGACCCGCTCACCGTCCACGTAGGTCCCGTTGCTCGAGCCCATGTCCTCGAGCACGAAGCCGTTGCCGACCAGGGAGACGCGGGCGTGGCGTCGCGACACGGTGGGATCGTCGAACAGGAAGTCCGCCTCCGCGCCCCGCCCGAGGACGCCGCCCGAGGGACCCACGAAGTACAGTCGCCACACGTCGTCGTCCATGAACACCGACAGGGTCGCGCCCACGATCTGTACGCGGGGCTGGGGGGAGGGCTCGGTGTGGTCCACGCGGGTCTCTTCCTCGGTCGGGTACGACGCGCGCGGCCAGCGGTGTCTGGGTGTCATTTCGGGCTCTCCCCGGCTTGGATCATAGGCCATCCGGGACAGGGGAGACAGCCTTGCGGCGGCGACCGGGCGTGTGCCAAGGTGCGGGCCGGAATCCCATGAGCCCACATCCCACGAACCGCAGCCGACGAGCGGCGATCCCAGCGGCCCTCCTCGGGGTGCTGCTGATGGCGACCGGGGGGTGCCGGGGTCCATCGCCGTCCACGGAAGCTCCCTCGCCTCCGGCGGCGGCGACCGCCCCCTCCCGGGTAATCTCGCTGGCCCCCAACATCACCGAGACCCTGTTCGCCGTGGGCGCGGGCGAGCAGGTGGTGGCGGTGACCGACTTCTGCACCTACCCGCCGGACGAGCTGGAGTCGATGCCCCGCATCGGCGCGTATCTGAATCCGGACGTGGAGCGGATGCTCTCGCTGACGCCGGACCTGGTGATCCTGCTGCCGGCCCAGGAGGACCTGCGCAAGCGGATGGAGAGCGCGGGGATCGGCACCCTGTCGGTGGCCAACGAGAGCATGGACGAGGTGCTCTCGGGCATCGAGGACATCGGCGAGGCGACCGGCCACGCCGAGGAGGGGCGCCAGCTCTCCGGCGAGCTCCGGGGCGAACTGGACGCCGCGCGGGCGCTGGTGACCGACCGCGCGACCGTGCCCGTACTGCTGGCCATCGGCCGGGGTGGAGACGACCTCGCCGGGATCTTCGGCGTCGGCCCCGGCACCTTCCTGGACGAGGTGATCCGGGCCGCGGGGGGGCGCAACGTGCTCGCCGAGGCACCGAGCCTCTATCCCCAGGTCCCCATCGAGGAGGTGATCCGGCTCGCCCCCGAGGTCATCGTCGAGGTCGTCGTGCCCCCCTGGCAGGTCCCGCCGGACGAGATCGCCGGGGCGTGGAGCCATCTCTCCTCGATCCCCGCGGTGCGCGACGGGCGGATCCACGTGCTGACCGACGACTACCTGCTGATCCCCGGACCGCGGGCGATTCGATCCGCCCGGCGGCTGCTCCCCCTCCTGCACCCGGACGCGGCCACACCCCCGACGGAGTCCCCTTGAGCGACGAGGTTCCCGAGAGCCCCTCCACGGACGAGCCCTCCCCCGCCCGCACCGACCGGGGCGCCTGGATGTGGTTCGCGGCCACCGCCGTGGTGTTCGGCGCTGCCCTCGGGGGCGAGTTCCTCAACTGGGACGACCAGGAGTGGATCACCGCCAACCCCCTGGTCACAGGCTCCGACCGCCGGGCCTGGCTGGACATCTGGACCACGTCCGAGCTCGGGGCTTACTACCCGCTGTACTTCACCGTGTTGCGCGTCCTGTGGGGGCTGGCGGTGCTGCTGTCGGGATGGATCGACGGCAACGGCACCCTCGAGGCCCTGTGGGGACGCTTCGGCGGTCCGGCGATCCCCTTCCATACCGCCGGAGTCCTCGGCTTCGCCGCGGCCTGCGCCCTGTGGCACGAGGTGCTGCGGCGGCTCGGCGTGGGGATGACGGGGAGGGCGCTGGCGCTGGCCGTGTTCGCCCTCCACCCCCTGCGGGTGGAATCGGTGGCGTGGGCCGCGGCCCTGCGGGACGTGCTCAGCCTGGGGCTGTTCACCCTCGCCCTGTGGTTCCACCTCTCGGACCAGCCACGGCACCGGCGCGCGTTCGGGCCCGTGGCCTTCGGCGCGGCGCTGCTGTGCAAGTCGATGGTCTTCGCCCTGGCCCCGCTGTTCCTGCTCGTCGACCTCCTGTGGCGCCGCCGGTCGTGGGCCGAGTCGTGGCCGACGGGGACGATCCACCTGGCCATCGGCGCCCTCGGGGCCGCCATCGCCTTCTTCTCGTTCCAGCCCATCGCCGCCCAGAACCTCTACCCCCAGGGGGATCTCTGGAGCTCGCTGCCGGTGATCGGGGAGACCCAGCTACGCTACCTGCGGGTCCAGGTCTGGCCGGCGGACCTGGCCGCGCTGCCCTCGACGCCGGAGCCGAGCACCCTGGGGTGGCTGACCCTGGGTGGAGGGGTTGCCGTGCTGGCAGCCTGTGGCGTGCTCGCGGTGCGGGGGCGACGCAAGCCCCTGCTCCTGGCCCTGCTGTACCTGCTGCCCATGGGGCCGGTGAGCGGGCTGCTCCCCCTGGCCTGGCCGGTGGCGGATCGCTACACCCTGCTGCCATCGCTGGCCCTGTCCTTGGGGCTGGGCTGGGCGGTGAGCCACGGCGCGGGCGCGCTGCCGGGGGCCGCGGGGAGGCTGGCGAGCCGCGCCGCCCTCCCGATCACCGGCGTGGTGGCCGCAGCCCTCGCCATCACCACCCTGTCGGTCCTCCCCCACTGGAAGGACAGCCGCGCCCTGTGGGAGCGTTCGCTGGAGCTCTACCCGCACGAGTGGGCGGCCCACCTGAACTACGCCGGCGTCCTGGGCGGCGACCTGGAGCTGGACGAGGCGGCGTTCCACCTGCGTATCGCCCAGGGGCTGGAGCCCCGGCGGGAGGTGGACCGGGAGCAGCTTGCTGGCCTCCTGCTCTTCGCCGAGCTGCTGCGCGCGAGCATGCCCGAACCGGTGATCGCCGAGTACGGCAAGCGCTACAGCGACGTGCGGGCCGACGGGCACAAGCTCTCCGGCCTGGCCCTGGAGCTGGCCGCGGCCGGACTCGGGGAGGCGTCCGAGGTCGTGCTGCGCCGGGCCGAGGAGATCGGCGCGCCGGACGCCGCACCGTACCTGGTGCGTGGGACGCTGGCGGGCCGTCAGGAGAAGTGGCCCCGGGCGCTGTGGCTCGCGGAGCGGGGGCTGGTCAGGGTGCCCGCGGACCCCAACCTGCTCACCCTCAAGTGCATGTGCCTGCTGCGCATGCGCCAGTCCGAGGCCGCCCTGGCCGTGGCCGCCGAGCTGGCGGCGATGATGCCGGGGACCGATCCCACCGATATCCTCCGGGAGATCGCGGGTGTGGGAGGGCGGCGCCCGAGACGCGGGCCCTGAAACCGCTCTTCACAGCGTCGAACACAGACCGACTCAGTCCTCGAGGGCGCCTTCCTCGATCCAGGCACAGATGCAGGCGAAGTCCTCGGCCGGCACACGCTCGTACCCCGGCGGCGGCATGGCCGGCTGCGCCAGCCCGGCGAGCATCTGGTACAGCAGGCTCTCCGAACAGTTGCCCGGGATCACCACCGCGCCGCTGTTCCCGCCCGCCATGACCGCGTCGTACTCGTGCAGGCTGAGCCCCCCCAGCGGCGCGTTGGGCCGATGGCACTGACCGCAGCGCAGCTGGAACACCGGCTGCACCGCCACGCCGTAGCGCGGATCGTCACAGGTGGTGATCGCCGCGTCGTCGTCCGACCCGTACCCGGGCGGCGGCCGGTCGGTCCCATCCCCGCACCCCACGCTCAGGGCCGCCACGAAGACCACGATCGGAACACCTCGAGCCATTCCGCCTCGATTGTACCTCCTGGCCTGCTTCCCGGCGCGAGGGAAGCGATGATGCCGGTGCCGGCCGTGCGGGCCTTGCGGGCTCAACGTCGCTCCCGCAGTACGGTGATCCTGGATCGGTCGCGGTGGATCACCCGCCAGCCGGGCCAGGGGGGGAGGTAGGAGGGGCTGGGGGGCTGGGTGCGGGTGCCCGCGCAGCGTTCCAGGGCGACCTCCAGGGAGCGCGGGTCGTAGGTGACCGCGTAGCGGGCGTCGCCCACCGAGACCTGCCGGGGGTAGTGCGCGTCGAGCCACGCCCTGCGATCGGAAGGTAGATCGGGGTACGTCAGGTCCGCGGGCAGCAGGAGGGGCAGATCGTCCCCCGACTCGAGGCCCAGCTCCTCCACCCTCGCTCGCAGCCAGGTCTCCAGGTCGGCGGATTCTCCTTCACCACCCAGACGACGGGACAGAAGGTGCGCCGCCTCGCGCTCCCGGTTCGTCACGCCGACCTCGCGGAAGAGGCCACCGGAGAGCAGCAACTGCACCACCGCCTCCCGCGCCGCCTCCCCCTCGGGCACCGACTCGACCTTCTCGAGGACCAGCCCCGCGTGGGAGCGAATCTGCTCGGCCACGATCCGCCCCCGGTCCACCTTGGCCCTGGCCACCCTCACCCGGCCCAGCCCGGACACTCGCAGGGTGGTCGCCGTGCAGGGGATCGCGCAGGTGATCACCTGCACCGTCTTGCGGCGCTTGACGGTCAACGCCACCGTGTCGACCACCACCAGGGCCCTGGCGTCCTCGGGCACCGCCGACTGCCTGCCCAGCTCCAGCTCTCCGTGGCCGTTGGCCCAGACGGTCTCCCGGCGCCGCTGTCGAGGGACGTGGCCGGTGCGGGGATCGGCCCGCAGCACCGTCCGCGCCAGCCGCTCCCGGTCCACCCGGGCGTCCGGCGGGGGTTCGGCGAGACGCAGCCGACGCCTGAGCTGGCGGGCGATGGCCCGGGCCTCGAACAGGGACGGGGCTCGCAGCCGATGCCGGCGGGGCTCGCCGAATCGCAGCGCCGAGATCAGGGCCGTGGCATCGCAGCCCCCCGCCCGCAGGTCGTCGTCCGGATCCTCAGGCCGGGCGCCGCCGCCGAACAGCGGGTGACCGCACCCCACCGCCGCCACCAGGTCCACCGCATCCTGGGCCGAGGGTGTGCCCTCCGCCTCCAGGACGATCCGGGCCAGCAGGGGGTCCAGGGGCAGTCCGAACATCCGCCCGCCCAGGTCCGAGAGCCTACGGTCCCCGTCCAGCGCCCCCAGCCGCTGCAGCTCCCGCTCCGCCGCGTCCACCGCGTGCTCCTTGGGCGGGTCCAGGAACCGCAACTCGCCGATCCGGCGGCCACAGGCAGCCGCCGACAGCACCACCGTGGCCAGCGCTTCGCGGTGGATCTCCGGCGCCGTGACCGGCTCCAGTACCGCCTCGGGGCTCCACAGTCGCAGGCAGTGCCCGGGGAACAGGCGACCGGCCCGCCCCGCCCGTTGCTCGGCCGCGGGCCGCGCGCGCGCGCGCGGCGGCAAGTAACCCCCGCGCCCCCCGGTGCCCGCCTGGGGCACCCCCCCCCCGGCGAGACACCCCCCCC
>CAZITQ010000122.1:0-28481 GCA_964542165.1 uncultured Rickettsiales bacterium | reverse complement strand
GAGCCCAGGCTCCATACCCGCATCCGAAGCGTCGGGACCGACACCGTCACGCCCGTCAGGCTCCCCGAGCTCGTCACTCGGTCGTTGCTCCTGATCGCCCTCCAGGCGCCCCGCGCCCTCCAGGTCGCCACGAAGCCCGGACCCGTCAGGCTCGGATTCCGCCTCAGCCTCCGACACCATCTCCGCCAGACTCTCCGCCTCCTCCTCTGCCGCGGCCTCGGCCTGTGCTTCGGACCCGGACTCGGACTCGGTCTCCGGGGCCCCGCCCCGTGGCTCCGACCTTTTTGCTGCGGGGGGGGTGCCCGGGTCGGCATCCGTGGCCGGCACCGAGCCGGACTCCGCCGCCGCCGCCGCCTCCTCCTCCCCCTCCGGCGCATCCGAGATCGTCAGCTTCAGCTCCTCACCCCCCGGCCCCACCCGGACCCAGGTGGAGCTCTGGACGCCGGAGGACGCGCTCTCGTCCCCGTCCTCCTCCGCCTCCTCGGGATCCCCGTCCCCCTCCTGGGCCATTGCCGGCCACGCCAGCAGCAGCAAGCCCAAGCAGAACCACAACGAAACGCTGTACTTCCTGTCCTTACGAGACACGACTGCGTCCTCCCGTCGGGCACAGCATACCAATCCGCGGGTTCCAGGTCGTGGGGGTGGCGGGGGGATCGGGGCGGAGGCCTCAATCACCGACCGACGAATCGAACCACGAGACGACGTAGTCGGTCTTGGGCGGCGTCTGGCAGGGGGGCTCGTCCAGCCGCCGCCAGGTGCCCTCGAGCCGGTCCCGGGCGGCCACCAGCTCGAAGTGACACATGCAGATGCCCACGTCGATGTCGTGGAGCCGGCGTCGCTGGTACCCCTCCTTGACCTGGACCAGGTGGAAGTGGAAGACCGATCTGCCGGGCTCCTTGATCACCCTCCACGGCTGGGTGTTGCCCGACGAAGGGGCGACCCGGACTCCCGTGAGGGGCCGCTCGTAGGACCCCGCGGCCTCCACCGACAGGGGACGCCCCAGCTCCCCGTCGAAGAACAGCTTCTCCCTGGGCTTGCGCTTCTTGGCGCGCACGGCGGTGCGGATCAGCCGCTCGGCCAGTCGACGATGGGAGGCCACGTACCCCACCGCGGAGACCGCGGGGAAGATCTCCCCTTCGCCCGGCTGCAGGTCGGTGAACAGCGCCCGGTCGAAGTACCCCAGCCAGCAGGTCCCCAACCCCAGGTCGGTGGCCCGGAGCACCAGCTGCTCCATCCGGTAGCCATAGCTCACGTAGGCCAGCGGGGCGTCCTCGATGATGCCCGCGAGGAAGTAGCGGACGTTCTTGAGGGTCCCGTAGTCCCCGAGCTTCGCGCCCGCGGGCGCCGCCTCGCGCATGTCCACCAGCTGCAGGCGCAGGTGCTCTCCGAACAGACCGGTGCTCAGCTCCGCACAGGCCGACACCAGGGCCTCGCGGTTCGAGCCCTCCAGCGGAAGGTCGTCGTAGGTACGCCACGAGGTCCGCATGCGGACGAGCTCGGTGACCTTGTGCTGGTACTCCATCCTCGTTCCTCGTCGCTCCCCGCCCGTCACCGAAGGTAGAGACCGTCGGACACCGCGCGCTCGCCGTGGTGGTCCGCCGATCCGTTGTCGGAGGGCGAGTTGACCACGTCGCCGATCCAGCAGTCCTGGACGACCATCGTCGTCGATCCTCCCCCGTCCAGGTTGGCCGCGTCCACCGCCCCCAGATCGATCAGCAGCTCGGCGAGCTGATCGGTGGTCATCCCGTCCCCCGCCGAGGTCCGCCCGTCCACGGTGACCAGCAGCAAGGTCCCGTCCGCGGTCAGGGCCATGGCCGACCGCGGGTGGCGGCTCGTGTAGAAGCTGTCGCCGCTGGAGGGATCCACCGCCACCGCACCGGCGGTGACCAGGCTGGGGTGGGCCCCCACGGCGTCGGTGACGTCGGGCCAGTCGGCTCCGGCGTCGATCCACTCGAAGGTCGGCACCGCCCCCGGCGTCCAGCCGAGGGTCCGTTGAGCGGCCCCCGTGACCGCGTTGGTGGCCAGCAGCTCGCCGTCGGCCTTGACCAGATCCAGGGCCGCGCAGCCGCCCCCGAAGAAGCCCGCGTTGATGCCCGCATGGGCGCCCAGGTCCGCCGCCATGTCCGGCACCGTGACGCAACCCCCGTGGAGGGCGGGCTGGAGGTCGACTCCGGAGGTGGGATCGACCGCGAGGACGTTGACGGTCTGATCGCCCCCCTGCAGGTCCGGGTCCCGCAGCCGGGACCAGGTCACCCCCGCCGCCAGCGGGACGTCGGTCCAGACCTCGTCGCTGCTCCACTCGAAGGCCAGCTCGTAAGGCCCGTCGTACTCGGTGCCCCCGTCGTCGTTCCACGAGTCGGCGACCAGCCAGTACTCGCCCGCGGGCAGGTCGTCCACCTCCAGCACGATGTGGGCCCGCTCGATGCAGCCCAGCGCCAGCCCGTCCACCACCTCCGGGTCCTGCAGCAGGTGGAGATCCACGTCGATGGGCTCGTCGCAGGCGACCTCGGCCCGGAAGTCGCCGGGCGTGTCGGTCACGAATCGGTAGATCACCTCGGGGCCCGACTCGCCCACCTCCTCGGCGCAGTCGTAGAAATCGATGCCGTCTTCCGGGGCCCCGGTGGTGTCGTTGCGGTCGAAGAAGGGCAGATAGGGGGCCTCGATGGGCTCGGACCAGGTGCCCGGGGCGCGCACGCCGTCCCGGTGGTCCCCACACCCGTTGTAGGGCACCGGGGTGTCGTCGTCCCCCGTGTCGTCGTCGGCGATGTCGTCGTCACCCGAAGCGTCGTCGTCCCCCGTGTCGTCGTCGGCGATGTCGTCGTCGCCAGCCGATCCGGTGTCGTCGTCGTCGTGGGGCTGGACGCACCCCGCGGCCGGGGCGAACGCGAGGGCCAGCAGGAGGGGGAGGATTCCGGCCGCGGGAGCTCCCCCGCTCACCCGCCGTCTCCGCCTGCCCCCTCGCCTTCGGTCCAGGCCGGACAGACCGCCCGGAACACACACCAGCGGCACCCCTTGCGGTCCTCCATCAGGGAGAAGCGATCCTCGCTGGCCACGTTGCGGACCGGGTCGTCCAGCAAGCCCCGCATGGCGTCGACGCTCTCGGCAACCGACCGGGTGACCCGGTCCAGGTGTTCGTCGCTCAGGGGGGCGCCGAAGCGCTGTCCCGACGGGAGGTAGACCTCGGCGACCTCGAAGTCGTGGATCGACGGGAGGTCCGGGTACTTCGCCTTGAGGAAGCGGGCGTAGAGCACCAGCTGCAAGGTGGGCTCGTCCTTGGGCCGGTTGGTGGGCTCGCGGCCCGTCTTCCAGTCCAGGATCTCCACCCGGTCGTCCGGGCGCTGGTACGCCATGTCGGGGATGGCGTAGATCGGGAAGTCGCCGATCTCGTCCCAGCGGAAGCGCTTGGCATCGAAGTCCCGTCCGTCCGGGTCTTCCACGTGCGCGAACTTCCCCGCCGCCCGGGCCTGTCGATAGGCGGCCTGATGGGGCAGATCCGGGAAGGTCTCGAGGCACTCCTTGACCGACTCCCACATCCGGGCGAACCGCTCCTTGGGCAGCTCCTGGTCGTACTCGTGTACGTCGAGGCCGAAGGACTTGGCCCGCCGGGGCTGCTGGAACACCCGGCGCACGGAGTTGAGGTACTCCCGCCGCATCTGCTGGTGGATCTCGTCGACCACATCCGCCACGGGTCGGTCGCTGGACAGGAGGATCGAGACACCGCGGTGTACCGAGGAGCCGGCCCAGGTGGCCAGGCTCTGCAGCTGCTTGAGCCGGTAGATCGTGCGCGTGCGCTGGGGCGCCCGGTCCTCCCAGCCGTTCCAGTGGCCGTAGTACTGGAACCAGTACTGGCGTTTGCAGTAGCGGAAGGTCCGCGCGCGCGACGAGGACCACGAGAATTCCGGGTGGGGTCCGAGTGCCATCGTGGTGCGATTGTACACGTCGCCTACCCCCACCCGCACCGGTGTGGCGGATCGCCGCTCCCGCCCCGCCCCCGCACCCGATCCCCGTTCCTGCCCCTCGACCCCCCACCGGACTTGCTATGCTGTCCCCGGCACGAACCGCGAGAGAGGCTCCATGTCCCGATCCACCCTGGCCGCACCGCTCGCCCTGCTGCTCCTCGCCGGATGCCCCAGCTCGGGTGAGGTACCCGTGGACGACGACGACGTCACGGGCGACGACGACGACAGCAGCCCCCACGACGGCCCGCGGGTGGGGCTGCTGGGGGACGACCCGGTGTACCCCTACCCGTCGATCCACCTGATGACCGAGGACGAGACCTCGGCGACCGGGTACCGGGTGGACTTCGAGGACGGGATGCTGCCGGCCTCCGTCGGCGGGAGCTCGCTGGACCTGGATCGGATGAACCTGCGGGACGGGTTCTCACCCGCCAACACGTCCGTGGTGCGGTGGGCGGACGCGGACATCGATCCCGCCTGTCTGCCCCCCCTGAGCGACCTGTCCGCCTCCCTGGCCGTGGACGCGGCGGTGCAGATCCTGGACCTGGACACGGGCGAGCGGGTGCCTACCTTCGCCGAGCTGGACGCCCATCCGGATTGCACCGGTCCGGCGGACCGGACCCTCCTGATCCGTCCGATGCGGGCCCTGCCCTTCGGCGCCCACGTCGCCGTGGTGCTCACCCCGGCCCTGGTGGACACCGCCGGAGCGCCCATCGTCGCCCCCGAGCGCTTCGTCGCACTGAGGGACGGCGGCGAGGTGGAGCCCGGGCTGACCGGCTTCGTCGATCACTACGAGGCGCTGTTCACCCGGCTCGAGGAGCTGGGGCTGGCGCGGGGAGAGCTGACCCTGGCCTGGGACTTCTTCGTGGCCACCGAGGAGGTGATCCACCGGCCGCTGGACGGAGTCCTCGAGGCGGTCCTCGAGGAGATGCCGGCGGACCCCGACCACGAACCGGACTACAGCGTCGCGTGGGTCTCGGACACCGACGAGGGGTACGAGCTCAACGAGCACTCCTGGCGGCTGGCCCAGGGCAAGTTCACCCTGCCCAACTTCCTGGCCGACGACCGGGACTTCGTGCTGGACGACCAGGGCCACCCCATCCGCCAGGGCAACGCCGAGGTCTACTACATGGCCATGGTGCCCGCGTCCCTGCACGACGCCCCCGCCGGCTCGGCGCCCCTGGTGCTGTTCGGACACGGGATCTTCGCCTCGCCCCACTCCTACCTGGGCAAGGACGACGATCCCGAGTCGGTGCTGGCCCTGGCCGACCGTCTGGGCGCGATCATGATCGGCACCAAGTGGCGGGGGCTGACCACCGACGACATGCCCGCCGGCATCGAGGTGGCCAACGATTTCGGCAAGTTCTCGTTGATCACCGACAAGCTGACCCAGGGGGTGGGCAACACCGCCGGGCTGGCGCGGTTGGCCCACACCGGCTTCCTCGACGCCCCCTTCCTCCAGGCGTCCGACGGCAGCGGGAGCCTGGTCGACCCGGCGCGCATCCACTACATGGGCATCTCGCTCGGGGGCATCGAGGGCGCCACGCTGATGGCCAACATCGACGACATCGACCACGCGGTGCTCCACGTACCCGGGGCCATCTGGTCGACCATGCTGGAGCGGTCCAGCAACTGGACCCTGTTCGAGGGCTACATGGCCCACGGCATTCCCGATCCGGCCGACCGCCAGCTGATGTACAGCGTGTCCCAGCTGATGTGGGACCCGGTGGACCCGATCACCCACACCCACGGCATCGTGGGCCGCTCGCTGCTGTGGCAGCAGTCCCTCGGCGACGAGCAGGTCCCGAACCTGACCCTCGACGCCCTGATCCGCAGCGTGGAGGTGCCCCTGCTCTCCCCGGCCGTGGAGCCGGTGCTGGGGGTCGGGGAGTCCCCCGCCCCCCTGGGGCCCGACGGGGCCGCGCTGATGCAGTTCGATCCCCAGAAGGGGCGACCGGCGGAGGAGAACCGGCCCGCGGAGGTCACCGGCGCCCACAAGTACATCCGCCACACCGAGGAGGCCCACGCCCAGATCGAGGCCTTCTTCGCCGAGGGATCGGAGGGTACGATCATCCATCCGTGCGGCGACGAACCCTGCGTGTACGACGACTAGGAAGACCCGACTCCGAGATGCCGAGACTCCTGACCCCGTTACTCCTGCTGGTCGCGCTGTCCCTGGCCGCGACGCCCTCCGCCGGTGCGAGCGACGCCAGCCAGGCCGCCGCGGCCGGACACAAGGCCTACAAGGCCAAGCAGTACCGCGACGCGGCCAGCCACTTCTCGATGGCGATCACCTTCGACGGCACCCGGGCCGAGTACTACTACTGGGCCTCCATGAGCCACTCCGCCGCCATGGAGGACTCCGACGCCTACGAGTGGATCCTCGGCGCCCTGTCCCTGGACGCCAGCGACCCGAAGATCCATGCCCAGCACGGCCGGGCCTGCCTGTTCATGGGCATGCCGGGCGAGGCGGCGCTGGCCTACGAGAAGGCGCTGGAGATGGACCCGTCCAGCGGCAAGATCTGGGCCGACTACGCCACGGTGCTCAAGCAGTCGGGCCACCCGTACCAGGCCATGGAGGCGTTACAGAAGGCCGACCAGCTGGATCCCACGATCCCCGGCCTGGCCCTGGACCTGGGGCTGGTGATCATGGAGATGGGGGATCCCGAGGGCGCGGTCGCGCCGCTGCGCCGGGCGGTGTCCCAGGACGCCCGCTGTGCCCAGTGCCACCTGAGCCTGGCCGACGCCCTTCTCGCCAGTCGCGATCCCCGGGGGGCTCTGGCGGCGTACGGTGAGGTCCTGCGTCTGGTCCCGGACGACTACCGGGCCGTGCAGCGAAGCATCCAGTGCTGTTACGCCCTGGCCGACTACGACGGAGCGCGGGCCCACAAGCGCAAGCTCCAGGCCCTGCACGACGCCGACAAGGTCTACGCGCTGGGGGACCGCCAGGGGTACGTGGTCGACCGCTTCGACGTCGGGGACCTCTCGGTGCAGGTCTACGAGTACTTCGACGGGGAGGGGCCCGAGGGGGTCCAGTGGTCCTTTCTGGCCTACGATCCCTCCGGCTGGCGCGAGAAAGAACTCGCGGCCCGCTTCCCTCCGGGCCACGACGGCCGCAAGAAGAAACAACGGGCGGCCATGGAGCTGGTGGAGGTCACCGACGCGGGAGAGTCGTCGGCGCTGACCACCTGGCAGCAGACCCCGGGCTACCCGACGGTGAAGACCGCGGTGCAGGATCTGCTGCGGCCGTAGCCACGTCCCGCTCTCCATCGGAGATCACCCGTCATGAACGACGCCATCGACCAGGGACGCCTGGACCTCGCCGGCTGGCTCGACGCCCAGCCCACCAATTTCCTGGGCGCGGACGCCCTGCTCCAGAGGCTGCTGGGAGCGGCCGACCTGGGACCGGACCGCGAACGGGCCCTGGAGCGCTTCGGCGAGGTGGCCGCCGGGCCCCTGGACGCGGCGGTGCGGGAGAACAACCTGACCGCCAACCTGCCCGCCCTGGACGCCTGGGACGGCATCGGCAGGCCCACGGGTGGGTTCGCGCATCACCCGAGCTACCACCGGGCCGGGGAGCTGATCTACGGCAGCGGGATCATGGCCGCCTACGCGACGCAGCCCAACCCCCACCGCTTCATCCTGTCGATGTTCTACCTGTCGAGCCACGTGGGCGAGGGGGGCCACAACTGTCCCCTGGCCTGCACCGCGGGGGCCATCCGGGCGTTGCAGTCCATCGGCACCGAGGCGCAGAAGGCGCGGTATCTGCCGGGCCTGCTGAACCCCGACTACGGAGAACACCTGGCCGGAGCCCAGTTCCTCACCGAGGTGCAGGGGGGATCGGACGTGGGGGCCAACGCCTGCATCGCCTCCGAGCGGGCTGATGGGTCGTGGGCCATCCGCGGCGAGAAGTGGTTCTGCTCCTCGGCCGACGCCGATCTGTTCGTGCTCACCGCCCGGCCCGAGGGCGCCGGCGACGGCACCCGGGGCCTGGGGCTGTTCCTGGCCCCCCGGCTGCGCGACGGGGCTCCCAACGGCTTTGGCTACCGCCGGCTCAAGGACAAGCTCGGCACCCGGACCATGGTCACCGCGGAGATGGATCTGCACGACCTGCGAGCCGAGCCCCTCGGACCCCTGGAGGACGGCTTCCGCAACACGATGGAGCTGGTGATCGACACCAGCCGGCTCTACAACGCCTTCGGCTGCGCCGGGCTGGCGCACCGGGCGTACCTGGTGGCCCGGGGCTACGCCGAGCACCGCAGGGCGTTCGGCCACCCCATCGCCGATTATCCCCTGGTCCAGGAGACCCTGGCCCGCACCCTGGCGGACGCCGAGGCTTCCCTGGCGGGGTCGTTCTGGCTCGCCGGAATGCAGGAGAGGGCCGACGCGGACACGGCCAGCGACGACGAACGCGCCTTCCTGCGGATGGGCCTGAACCTCAACAAGGTCCGCACCGCCCTGCTGTGCCACGACGCCATCAACCGCGGCCTGGAGATCCTGGGGGGCAACGGCACCATCGAGACGTTCTCGGTGATGCCCCGCCTGCTGCGGGACAACGTGGTGTTCGAGAACTGGGAGGGCACCCACCACACCCTGCGGATGCAGGTCATGCGGGACGCCGCCCGGCTCGGACTCCACGGGGGCTTCTTCCGCGTCCTCGGCGACCGCCTGGCCGACCACCCCCTCGCCTTCGCCTTCGACGTGGACCGCGAGGACTTCGATCGCGCCCTGGCCGACAAGGACACCCTGCGACTCCGGCGGGTCTGCGACCGCCTGGGCACCTGGCTCCACCTGGGCGCCCTGTCACCGGTCGACGACCCCGCCATCACCGCCCGCGCGGACCTCTCCGCGCGGATGCACATCACCGGAGATCTGGAGGGCGGGGACTACGGCGACTTGATTCGTCGCTGCCAGGACTAGCCGAAGATCTTCTCCCCGTCGTCCCGCATCTGCCGGGCCAGCTTGAGAGCCACGGCCATGATGGTCTCCTGGGAGTTGACCCCCAGGTGGGTCGGCACGATGCCGCCGTCGACCACGTAGACGTTGTCGTGGCCCCAGATCCGGCCCCGGGGGTCGACCACCGAGCCCGCCGGGTCGGTGCCCATCCGGACCGTGCCCAGGGGGTGGTAGGAGCCGCACTCCAGGTGCTTCCACTCCACCTGGTCCGGCGTGATCTTCGCCGCCTCTTCCCGCGAACGGATGCGCTCGAAGGGGGGGAAGGTCATCAGCACCTCGGTGGCGCCGGCCTCGAAGTAGATGTCGCACATGACCTGCACCGCGCGCACGAACGACGCCTTCGCCTCGGGCCCCAGCGTGTAGTACATCAGCGGCTCTCGCCCCGGCACGTTCACGACCCGCCCCTCGTCCCGGTCGTGGATCATCGCCCCGAAGGCCATGATGTGCTTGCGCTTCTCCATGTACTCGCGGGCCCTGGGCCCGAACCCCGGCACGTTGGAGCCCATCACCCCCGGCGGGGTCATGATCGCGATCAGGTGGATGCCCTCGTCGGCCAGCGTCGGGCTGTAGATGCCCTGCATGGCGCCGCGGCCGGCCCGCACCTCGTCCGGGAACACCCCGTAGGACCGCATGGCCGGGTGGATGGTCATGCCCCGGCCCACCAGCCCCGACCCCGTCCCCAGGTCGTTGTGCAGCAGGAACTGAGCCGTGTGCACCGCCCCCATGGCCAGGATCACCACCTTGCCGAAGACCTGGAATCGGCCCTTGGGCTTGCCCCCCGGCCCCAGCAGCCGGCCCTGGATCCCCGTGACGCGGCCCTCGCGGACGATCACCTTCTGCGCCAGGGCGTCACAGACCAGCCGCAGGCCCCCGTCCAGCGCCTCGGGGAGGTAGTTGCGGTCCACCGAGTGCTTGGCCTCGATGGGGCAGACGAAGTTGCAGCGCGATGCCCCCCGGCAGTTGGTCATGTTGCGCGGGGTGTGGAGCATCTCGATGCCCAGGGCCTCGGCGCCGCCACGGAAGCGCTTGAGCGCCTCGGACAGGGCCGCCTCCGGGGTGGGCTCCACGTGCAGGTCGCGCTCGATCTCGTCGAAGAACGGCGCCAGGCCGTCCGGGCCGTAGCCCTGCAGACCGACCTCCTTCTCCCAGGTGTGGAGGATCGGGTCGGGGGTGCGGAAGCACACGCCGCCGGTGAGCACCGACGACCCCCCCGCCCCCCAGCCCAGGGGGTTGGAGATCACCGGCGTGTCACCCACGCCGGTGGCGGCGGTCGCACCGCCGGCGCGGAAGAGCTTCTGCATGGCCTCGGGGATGGTGAAGCGCTGCTTCTGCTCGGGGGTGTACCAGGGGCCCTCCTCGAGCAGGATCACCGAGCGGCCGTCCGCCACCAGCTCCCGGGCGAGCACGGCGCCCGAGGCGCCCGAACCCACGATCACCACATCGGCCGCGTCCTCCAGGCGGGACCCGGCCTCTCGGCCCTCGACGACGCTCATGATGCGGGAGAGTCCCCGCCGTCGGCGGGAAGCAGATCCAGGCCGTCGTAGCCGATCTCGGCCAGCACCTGGGGGTGCTCCCAGTAGTAGACCGACGCCATCAGGAACAGGGCGGTCATGGCCAGCCGCACGGGCCGCAGGGGGTGGTGCAGCACCCGGTCCACGAAGCGGGTCTGGTGCTCCTCGGACAGGCGGATGAAGCGGGAGAAGCGTCCCAGGAAGAACAGGGGCGCCCAGTTCATCACCGTCAGCAGGAGGCTGAGGCCCAGCCGGGTCATGCCCGGGGTCTCGCTCATGCCGCGGCTCATCATCTCGGCGAGGTGGATGTCGGAGGGAGACGTGCGGTCCTCCCGGCCCGGATCGAAGAGTCGATCGCACAGGGCCTGCAGGATCCGACGGACACGGGGGCTGAAGGCGTGTTCGCTGGCCATGCGGGGCTCCGAATAGGTTAAGTTGTTAAACCAATTCTACTCACGACCGCGCGCGGGGCCAAGTGCAGATTCGGTCGGATCCTGATCTGGATATCGGATAATGGCCGCCGATCTGAACCCCGGCGGACGGACCTCGACCATGACCAAGCCCCCGGATCGCCCCGAGATCCTGCTGATCACCAATCACGGCTACGCGGGCGCCGAGATCCCCATCGGCGGGGCCCCGGACACGGGCGGCCAGGTGGTCTACGTCAACGCCCTGGCCCGGGCGCTGGCGGAGATCGGCTTCGAGGTGACCGTCATGTCCCGCGGTGGCTTCCCGGGCTGGGACGGCGGCCCGATCCGCGAGGGCACCGAGCCGATCTGCGAGCACGCGCGCTACCTCTTCGTACCCGGCGGCGGCGACGAGTTCATCCCCAAGGAGGAGATCTCCGTCGCCCTGGACGAGCAGGCGGAGTGGATCATCGACCACGTCCTGGAGCGAGCGCGCCGGCGAGGGGTGGAACCCTGGGACGTGTACGAGCTGGTCAACACCCACTACTGGGACGCCGCGGTGCTGGGCGACCGGCTGATGGAGCATTTCTACCGCTGGAGCCAGGTGAAGAAGCCGTCGCTGCAGACCTTCCGGGGCCGGGTCAGCCGCCACGTCTGGACGCCCCACTCCCTGGGGGCGATCAAGGAGGCCAACTTCGCTGCCAAGCCGGTGGAGGTCCGGCGGGCGCTGCGCTTCTGCGAGCGCAGGGGGCACGAGCGCATGCTGGCGGACCGCCTGCGGCTGTTCGCCTCCACCTCACCGGAGATCACCGACTCGTTGTGCCGTGACTACCGCGTTCTCGTGGACGCGATCGTGGACTTCCCGCCCTGCGTGGACACGGCCAGCTTCCGCACCTACCCGGACGATGACCTGGACGTGGCCTACCGGTTCCTCTCGGAGCACTCGGGCATCGCCTCCCGGGACTTCCGCTGGGCTCGGATCGTGTTCGAGGCCAGCCGCAACGACCAGACCAAGCGCAAGGACCTGCTGGTCGACGCCTTCGAACGCGCCTGCGCCGACCAGCCGGACACCTACCTGGTGATCGGCGGCGGGCCCGACAACGGGGTCCACCAGGACCTGCTGCGCCGCCAGGCCGCCAGCCCGGTCCTTCGGGAGCGGATGGTGCTCCTGCTGGGGCGGATCCCCGACGAGGTGCTGTACCGGCTGTTCTCGCTGGCCGAGCTGTACGTGACCCCGTCGGAGATGGAGGGCTTCGGCATGTCCGCCGCCCAGGCCGCCGCGGCCGGGACCGCCCTGGTGGCCAGCGATCGGGTCCCCTTCGCCACCCAGTTCGTCCCCGACCACGCGGTGGTCGTCCGCGCCGGCATCGTCGACGAGCTCGCCCGGGCCATCCGTGGCCTGCTGGACGACCGGGAGGACCGGGAGCGTCGCGCCGCCGCCCTGGCCGCGGCCACCGCGGAGCTGGCGTGGGTGCCCGTGGCGCGTCGTTTCCTCGATCAGCTACGCGCCAGGGGCCTCGAGATCGCGGTCCCGACCGATTGAGCCGCGACCGCCCACCCCTCCCGACACCCTCTCCACCCGCGCGCGCCACGCGAACCGCGCGACTCTGGTACGATCCGGTCCCCGATGGGACGCGGGGAGGCCCGGTTCCATCCCGACGACGACACCAAGTACTCGCGGTGGAGGATGCTGATGACCGTTCGATGGACCAAGCGAACGCCCTGGATCGCGCTTCTGGCGCTGCTGGGCCTGGCGCTGGCCGCCTGCCCGCCCGACGAGCCCACGGACGCGGACGCCACCCCGGCGGCGATTAACAAGCCCGTGCCGCCGGAGACCCGCACCGACCTGGCGGAGGTGGCGAGCAACACCTCGCTGGTGGCATCGCCGACCGAGCTGCAAGAGGCCATGATCCACGCCGGGGTCGACACCAAGTTCGGTTCCCTGATCGAGCGCCGCAACCTGGTGTTCGAGGGCGAGGACAAGGAGCGGATCGCCATGCGGACGGGCATCGTCCTGGCGGATCTGGTCCTGACCGTCAACGAGTGGGATCCGGAGACCGGGGCTGGCAAGGACACCCTGGTCACCGACATGGAGAACCTGCGCAAGGGGCTGGCGTCCATCGGCGCCGGCAGCGACCTGGACGCGACGCTGGGCGAGATCATCGACCACGTGAAGGCCGACGCCGTCTCGCCCCAGGAGCTGTGGCTCCAGATCGAGGAGATGCGGGAGGCGGCCTACGGGGAGCTCGCCATGGAGGCCGGCGTCCAGGTGGTCCCGCTGGTCCAGGCGGGCACCTGGCTCGAGGGCACCTGCCTGCTGGCGGCGGCGGTGCTGGCGGCCGAGGAGAAGGGCAACGCCCCGAACCTGCTGCGCCAGCCCGACGTGGTCAAGTACTTCCTCACCCAGCTCAAGGTGGGCGAGGGCGAGGTGTCGGACATCAACACCCTCGCCCGGGGCACCCTCGAGCAGATCCACGACATCACCATGAAGGACAGCCTCACCGTCGAGGACGTCCAGACCGTCCACAAGCTCACCGACGAGCTGCTGGGCAAGCTGTGAGCCAGGGAGTGGAGGTTGTCATGAAGCGCATCGTTGCCTCGTTGCTGATCGCGGTTCCCCTGTTCCTCGTCGCCTCCCCGGCCGTGGCCGACGACGAGGCCGAGGTGGGTGCCTGCCTGCGGCTCATCGCCACCGAGAAGATGCCCGAGGGCCTGCGCCAGGTCTCGTCGGACATCAAGACCCTGCTGCTGATGAAGGAGTCCGTGTACAGCTTCACCCTGTTCGCGGGCAACAGCTACCAGCTGCACACCTGCGCCGGGCCCAACGTGACCGACCTGGACGCCTACCTCTACGACCAGACCGGCAAGCTGGTGGAGGCCAAGAGCGAGGTGGACCGGGGACCGTCGATCGCCATCAAGCCCGAGACCACCGGGACGTACTACCTGGTGATCAAGCTGATGGACACCGGAGACGCCAAGCCCGGCTCCGTGGGCTACGTACAGCTGTACGAGTAGCCGCCCACCGTCCCGATGGAGCCCACCCCGCTCGTTGACGAGCTGCTGGAGCAGACCGCTGAGCGCGGGATGAAGCTCGACGTGCGCGCCGCCGAGTTCGCGGTGCGGTTCACCTCGTTGATGCTGGACATCGCCCTGGCCGACCGGGAGCTTCTGGCCTCGGAGCGCTCGGCCATGGTCGACGCCCTGGACACCTGGACCGGGCTCGGCGAGGAGGCCATCGATCTCGCCATCGACGTCTGCCTCGACAACCGCACCCGCCAGATCACCCCCGCGGAGTCGGCCGAGGCGGCCGCGGCGTTCGCCAAGCGCTACGACCTGGGTTCGGCCCTGCTGGTGCTCGACGGCCTGTTCGGGGTGGCCACCGCCGAGGGCACCATCTCCGACGAGGAGCTGTCCCACCTCGAGGACGTGGCCACGGCGCTGCAGGTGGACCCCACCCTCTTCGCCCGCTTCCGACAGCGCTGGACGCCGGCCGAGGCCCGGGGGGACCTGGTGGTACCCCTGGCCGGGAGACGACTGAAGATCGGTCGCGCGTCCACCTGCGAGATCCAGCTCGACGACGCCCAGCTGGCGCGCCACCACGCGACCCTGGTGCGCCGGGGCGACGACTGGTGGATCGAATCGGTGAGCCGGGAGTGCCGGATCTACCTGGACGGCCGAACGGTCGACCGGGAGAAGATGGGCGCGGCGGACCGCGTTCGGATCGGCCGGTTCTGGCTGCGCCTGGTGTTCGACCGGGGCGAAGTCCACGTCTTCTCGTCGACCACCGCGTCGGCGCTGACCGTGCGGGACCTGACCGTCTCGATCCCCACGGCCGCCGGGCGGCGGACCATCATCGACGGGATCTCGTTCACCGTGTTCGCCGGCGAGCTGGTGGCGCTGATCGGTCCGTCGGGTAGCGGCAAGACCACGCTGCTGTCCGCGATCTCCGGGGTGCGGCCCTTCGACAGCGGGGACGTCCTGCTGGACGGCGATCCCTTCCTGCCGCTGCTGCAGGCCAACCGCCACCTGGTGGGCGAGGTGCCCCAGGAGGACATCGTCCACCCCCTGCTGACCGTGGGCGAGTCCCTGTGGTACTCCGCCCGGCTGCGCCTGGCCCCGGACCTGCAGAACATGGAGGTCGCCCGCCAGGTGAACCGCGTGTTGCGGGAGCTGGACATCCGCCACATCCGCAACAGCGTGATCGGCGACGCCACCCGGCGGGGCATCTCCGGTGGCCAGCGCAAACGGGTCAACCTGGGCCAGGAGCTGCTGACCCAGTCGACCCACATCCTGTTCCTGGACGAGCCCACGTCGGGGCTGGACCCCCACTCGTCGCGGGAGATCGTGTCGCTGGTCCGCAAGCTCTCGGACCGGGGGCGGATCATCTTCCTGGTGACCCACGACCTGAGCCCCCAGGTGGTGGATATGGTCGACCAGGTGATGGTGTTGACCGAGGACGGCCGCCAGGCCTTCTTCGGGCCGCCCGCCGAGGCCTGCAAGCACTTCGCGGTGGAGCGACTGGACGAGATCTTCGACGCCATCCACCACGCGGACCAGACCGAGATCTCCGAGAGTTACCTGCACTCGGAGTACTTCCGCCAGTACGTGCGGACCCGCGAGAAGGTGCTGGGGGTGGGCCCGGTGACCCAGAGCGGGGCGCGCTCGTCGGCGAAGCGCAGCGGCTCCACGCGCTGGCTGCGCCAGCTGCGCTTCCTGGCCGCGCGCTACGTGCGCACCAAGGTCCGGGACCGCGGCGGGCTGGCGATCCTGCTGCTGCAGGCGCCGATCCTGGCGGTGATCATGGCGATCGTGTTCCCCCAGGTGGACCCGTCGGCCCTGTTCATCATCTCGCTGGCGACCCTGTGGTTCGGCTGCTCGGCGGCGGTACGGGAGGTGATCGCCGAGCTGCCGATCATCCGACGCGAGCGGAGGGCCGGGCTGCGGTTCACGCCGTACGTGGGGTCGAAGTACCTGGTGTTGCTCGCGATCTGCGCCCTGCAGTGCTTGCTGCTGGTGGGGATCCTCTACCCGTCGCTCAAGCTCTACGACTACGGCTTCAACCCGCTGTTGCTGTACGCCGTGGCGCTGTTGACCGCCTCGGTGGGGATCGCCCTGGGGCTCCAGGTGTCGTCGCTGTTCTCGTCGTCCGAGGCGGCGGTGGGGACCCTGCCGCTGATCCTGATCCCCCAGATCGTGTTCGGCGGGTTGATCGTCTACGTCAAGGAGATGCCGACGCTGGCCAACTGGCTGTCGTACGCCACCGCCACCCGCTGGTCGTTCAACGCCCTGCTCAAGACCGGCGACGAGCTGTACAAGTCCGGGGCGGCGGCGTACGAGCAGAAGGCCGTGGCCATGCACGGCATCCTCTACCTGCTGGGATTCAAGACCCAGCCCGATCCCCTGGACACCGGCCTGCCGCTTCCGATCCTCTGCTCCGTGCTCGCGGGGATGACCGTGGTGCTGCTGGTCAGCACCCTGATCACCCTGCAGGTGCGCAACCGGCGACTGGGCTTGTAGGGGACGTTCAGTCCTTTTTCTGCATCAGCTTGAGCTGCTCGCCATCGGCCACGGCGCCCGCCTCGAGCACCAGCAGCCGGACGCGCCCCGTGGCGGCCAGTCGGCCCCGGTCGTCGTGGATCTGCGCCTCCCAGACCTGGGATCGTCGCCCTGGGTAGACCGGCGAGGCGGTACACGTGAGCGTCCCCTCCCGCACCGCCCGCAGGAACGACGTGGAGTTGTCGAGCCCCACCGCGCTCTTGCCCTCGAAGAACACGTTCACCGCCGCCCCCACCGAGCACACCGTCTCGACCATCGAGGCGTAGACCCCGCCGTGGACCAGGCCGTAGGGCTGGCGGTGGTGGTCGCCCACGGTGAGCTCGGCGGCGAACTCGTTCGGGCTGGCCACGGTGAAGCGCAGCCCGATGGCCTGGTTGAACCCGCTCAGGCGGGCGTTGACGATCTCGAGGATATCGGCGGGGAAGTCGGTCATGGGCTGTGTCTACCCCCCGCGAAGCGCGGGCGCAACCGGGGAGGCGACCTCCGGGCTCAGTCGTCCTCGCGGCCGAAGGAGCGGAAGCTGAACCAGAAGCCAAGGCAGAACAGGAACCCGACCGCGAGACCGATGACCACGGGGGTGAGCATGCCGCCGAGGGCATCGGGTCGGGCGATCCGGGCAGCGAGGGCGATGCCGGCCAGGATCCCGAAGACGATCGCCGCCCCCCCGAGCCAGGGCGCCAGCTGCCTCGATTCCCGCTGCGCGCTGCGAAAGGTGCTTCCCATGGTCGATCCCGCCCGCCGGGGCCTCAGGGCCCGTGGAGCCAGCCTACCTCGATCCGGCTGCTGATCCACAGCTCCGCGGAGCCCTGGTCGGTGACCACCACATCGCGAGTGAAGCGGGTGAGCTCCGACGGCGGGCAGTCCACGGAGATGCAGTCCGTCATCGACTCGCCCGGTGGAAAGGCCTCGATCACCGAGGCCGGAATGGTGAGCTCGCCGCGATCCACGGTGCGGCAGTGAATCAGGTCGTTCAGCGGGAGTCCGTGGGTCGCGTTGATCCCCCGCAGCCACAGATCCACGCAGGCCTCCGGGTCGGGCCCCGGGGGCCACGAGACCAGCGCATCCTGGCCATCGGTCAGGGACACCACGTGCCCGGCCAGCGAGGTGTCCATGGGCGCGACCCCGCGGGAGACGAGTGTCAGGTCGGGGAAGGGGAACTGCGACAGCTCGACGCGGATCCCGTCCCCCGCATCGAAGAGATTGTCGGGCACCGATTTGGCCTCGTAGAAACCGGGGACCACATGGTCGACGACGGTCGGCGAGAAGCTCAGCCCCTCCACGTCCACCAGCCCGCCGCTCACCCCGGCCGGGAATCCCACGCAGGTGTCGTCCGCCGAGCAGAACTCGGGCCAGTCGCAGGGCGGGTCGCAGTCGCCCACGGTGAACGCCAGCGTCTGGCAGACCCCCTCGGCGGCCACGACCTCGTGCCAGACCGGCTCCGGCCCGTCCTTGACCCACCCATGGATCCGGCCGCGCCAGTCGCCGTCGTCGTACTCCTCGAGCACATCGAACCGGGTCATCCAGGGGTCGGAGAACGTGCAGTCCGCGCTGTCGTCGTCGCCGATGATGTCGTCGTCATCGTCACCGGTGTCGTCGTCGTCGCCCTTCGTCGTGTCGTCATCGGGTTCCTCGCCCGGGCATCCCATCCAGAGTGCGGCGAGCAACAAGGGCAGCAGCGCGAACGTCCGGTCACCCATCTCTCGTGTCTCCCGGCTGCGGGGACTTCTTCTTCCGTTTCGGCCGCATCCGGATCGGTTTGAACTTCCCCTTGGGACCCTTGTAGCGGAACTTGTCGACGGTGGCCTTCTTGCCGATCTGGATCGCCTCGGTCGGACAGTGGTGGATGCAGCGCATGCAGATCACACAGTCGCCGCCGAAGCTCGTCTCCTCGTCCGTGGATTCGATGTTGCCCTGGGGGCAGAGTCGAGCGCAGAGCGCGCAGTGGTTGCAGCGGTCGTCGGCGCGGAACCGGGTCCGCATGTAGTTGCCGAACATGCCGTAGGCCAGGGCCCAGATCGGATCGACGAGCACCCCGAGCAGGCTGAGGGGCACCATGGCGGCGTGCTCTTTCGGGGAAGCACCGTCCGCAAGCGCGCGGAGTGCAGGTACCAGCCGATTCACGAACCCGTCCACGGCGTCCAGCTTGTCGAAGTCCTTCTCCATGGCCCAGCGTGCGAACCGACCGTCCTTCTTGAGGAACGCGGCGCCGTCCGTCCCGGGCATGACCACGCTCACGCCCCCCAGGGCCACGTACCCCCGCTCCTCCAGCCGCAGCAGGTTCTTCCGCTCCGCATTTCCTGCGACAGCCCCCTTGGTACAGAACACGAACGCCCCCCTCCCCTCCCCCTCCGCCAGCCGAGCGATGTATTCGCGAACGAACCGCGGCGAGTCTCCCTCGAAGACCGGGAACCCGAAGCCCAGGACGTCGAAGTCCGCGATGTCCTCGGGCGCCACCCGCTCGATGGACTGAAACTCCATGGTCACCGGCAGCGACTCGAACGCCCGCTCCAGGTACGCGGCGACGTAGCGGGTGTTTCCGGTGGCGGAGAAGACGAGCAGAAGTAGGCGTAGCTCGGACGCTGCGTTATCCACGCCGCTCTCTCGCTGGGACCGCCCTGTCAACACTTCGCTATTCCCCGCACGTCCCACTCCGAATGCTCTCCATATCGTACTCGCGGTCACTCGCCCGAACGCGATAGGTGTACTCCGTGCACTGCTGTCCACCTGTTCTCGCGCAATCGAAAACGAGGCACGGCTCGTTTCCGCAGCGCTGAATTCGAGGACCGTAGCAATTGTAGCCAACGTTTTCGAAAGACGGCTTCGGATAGCGGATCCACTTCACCGCGCGTGTTGCGGGGATAGACTCACAGTAGTCGCCGAAGTTGAACAACATGATGCTCTGTGGGTATCTACCCTCCATTTGCCCCGGGACCAAAACGGCGACATTGGTGCGCTGCTCGTTCATCGGCAAAAAAGGTAGATGGTTCTCGTAGAACACGAGCGCCTCGTCGGAGCCGTCGCCGTCCATGTCCACGGCTACCCAATCGACAGCTTCGAACCCGCAGTAGCGTTTCCCCTCAAGGGTGCGCATCGCCAAGGGAATACGGTAGATGTCAGTGAGGTAGAAATAGGCCGGCGAGGCGAGGTACACGACCAACGCAACCGCCACCGAAATACGTGCGACCCGCCTGGAGGGCAGTGGCTCCGATTCCCTCTTCTTGAGGATCCCCCAAATCAGCGAAAACGAGAAACGGGCGGCCAGGACACCGACCTCGACTGCGCTCGCAATCGCGACCATCACCAGACAGCCGCTGCAGTCACTCAGTATCTCCGCATGGACCAGCGAGAGGAGAAACGCAAACCCCTCGAGAAAGCTCGCGAGGGGCCAGTCCATCGCCGCGTCCCCAACCCCTGTTACCGCGATGAACACCCTCAGCCAGGTCGGCGAGATACCCAGAGCGATGATCCCCATGCTCCGCGGGGGGGATTCGGTCCTGGCGCTGGAGCCTACTCCGAAGACGAACGAAACGCACGCACCCAAGCCGAACACCACGCACCAAAGCAGCAAACCCTGGGCGTACATCACCGCCGCACAGACTGCCCCTGCTGCGGTTACGACGAGGACAGGAAAGATCTGGAGAGCGAAATCCAGCCAGCTGAAACCATCGGATGCGTACTCACCGAGCAACCGGAAGACGTTACACGTGTCCAGGTCATCTCGAATCGCGCTGTGAGCTTGTCTGGGGTCGTTGATCACGTTTCGCCGACTCCCTACAGCGGCCGATCTGCCTCGACGCGCCCGTCTCCACCCTGTTGCATCCCTCCCCGCCAACTAGCTCGGCTGGGCCGATGTCTGCCGTACGGCTGGCGAGTCGTACTCCGGATCATTGCACTCCTTCGCCAAGCGCCGCATCAAGTTCCCGCGCATGGACTCGAACCGTCGTTTCCGGAGAAGAGGTGCCGAAGAAGAGGTGCTGCAGAACGGGTGCCAGAACAGCCAAGTAGCGGGTGTTGCCGGTGGCGGAAAAGACCAGGAACAGCAGGCGCAAGGGGGGTTGGCTCGTCGCCCGCGTGATTCAGATTCTGCGTCTCGTCGGACACGGCAGCTTCCTCCGGAGGAGAAGTCTATCTGCGAACACGTGTTCGCGCATGTAGACTGGCTGCCGAGCCCTGGGGGAGCCGATGACGAGAGCGAGGGTCCTGGCAGCCGTGTTGGTCGGCCTGCTCGTGGCCGGGGCCGCCCAGGCCAACACCTGGCCGCTGTTCAGCCAGCGGCGGGGCCTGTTCGGCCACGAGGTGGAGGGCCTCCCCCACACCGCCATCGTCCACGAGACGCTCACCGTCGACCTGGTCGGCGTCCCCACCCACGGGGAGGTATTGGTCGAGGTCACCTACCGGTTGTCCCACCCGGGCGAAGAGACCCACGCCCAGCTCGTCTTCCTGCCCGACACGATCGAAAAGGACGGCATCCACATCACCTTCGACGGGCGGCGCGTGCCGGTGGGGCCGTCGCAAGCGTACGAGAACCGATGGAACTCGCCGCCCTCGATGCCAGGGCTCCTGGATCGTCAGAGCATGATCGGGGCCGTCCCCCCGCGCACGCCCCTCCAGGGTCACTCGTTCGAGGTGGTCCTGCACCCTGGCGAGCATGACCTCACGATCCAGTACGCCGTGCCCCCCGGCTCCCTGTCCTTCCCCCGGGATCCCGTCGAATACCGCCAGTTCCTGTACACCCTGGCTCCGGCGCGGGAGTGGGATTCGTTCGGGACGCTGCACGTCGAGGTGATCGCGCCATCCGGCTGGCACCTCAACAGCGATCCACCGCTGGACCGCGACGTCGACAGATACATCGGCGATTTCGAGGGTCTGCCCGGAGACCACCTGGCGCTGACCTTCGCCGCTCCCAACAACTACGACACCCTGGAGTCCGCCAATTACCTCTTTGGCGGCGCGGCGTTCGTGCTGGCCATGTTCCTGCCGATCCTGCTGCTGAACCGGAAGCCCGGTCTGGCCTTGGTGGCCGCCGTTGGAGCCATCGGGACCCGGCTGCTGGGGGGCCAGATCGTGCCCCTGCTCGCCCAGGACCCGGACCACATCAGCCCCGCGTTCCTGCTGGGCATGCAGGACCCGATGTACAACCTGCTGACCCTGCTGGTGATGGGCGTGCCCGCCTGCCTGGTGATCACCCTGGTGTGGTTGCTCCTGCGTCGGCGGAAGCTGAAGCAGGGGCACGATGCGGTGAACGGAACCTCGAACACGTGATCGTGGGGCTCCCCTACCCCTCCACGAACTCCAGGATCCGCTCCCAGGCCCACGCAGGCTCCCGCTGGAGCACCAGATGCGGGGCCCGGACGCGCTCGACCCGAACGTCGGGGCGGATCTTCCGGATGAGGTCGACGGCCCGCGGGCCCACGAGTCGGTCCCCGGTGGCCTGCAGATAGAGGATGGGTGCCTCGACCTGCCCCAGCTCGTCGGTCACGTCGACGCCGGCGATCTCACGGATGCGGTGAGCCAGCGTGGACGCCGGGACGCTGGAGGTCGCAGCCTGCAGCCGGTCGACCAGTACCCTGTCGGCGCCCGACCCCAGCAAGAGGAACCTGAGCGCGAACTCCGGCGGTCGGAGCAGCTGCACCAGCCGACCCACGGGAGCGAGCACCCCACCCGGTATGGGCGCCCGGACGAAGCTCGCCGCCAGCACCAGGTGCGACACCCGCGCCGGATGCCTGGCCGCGAGGCGAACGGCCAGCGGCCCCGAATACGACTCCGCGACGACCACCGCCCTGCCGGACAGGGGCAGGTGAGGCTCGACGATCTCCATCGCGCCCGGGGGGCCGTAGCCGCACCCCTGGTAGTCCAGGACCCGCAGCTCGACCCCCGCGGGGGCGGCCTCGACCATGGGCTGGAACAGCGTCCCCGTGCCGTCCAGGCCGGGGAGCAGGAGCACGCGGCGGGGGAGCTCGGTCATGGTAGCCCGTTCAGGTGAACTGCTGCAGTATTCTCCAGATGCGAAAGAGGCACCAGCCGTAGCACAGCAGACCGAGGGCCAGGGCCGTCAGGTGGGCGCCACCGCTCGCGACCGCGAGGCGGTTCGACACCGCATGCCTCGACCAGGACAGCAACACCGTCGCGATCACCGCGATCCCCCCCAGCACGGTCAACGTCGGTACTCCGGCAACGTGGAGGAACTCCACCGGCGGCAGGGGCCTGTACATCCCCACGCTCATGGATCCCGGGTAGTCGGGCAGCAACTGTCGGACGCGGTCCAGCGAGGTCAGGTGGAGGCCGATGGCGGCGACGGTGGCAAGCGAGGACGTGCACACGTAGGTCAGCAGCCAACGTCTTGCCCTCATGCGCTCCGCCTCATCGCCTGCTCCCCACGCAGCGTTCCCGGTCCGAGCAACGCCATTTCATGTACGACTCCACCCTTGCGCGTATCTCGTCATACCGCTTCCCTGCGACAGGGTGAAGCCAAACCGTCCCTTGGGTCACGGAGGATCACATTGGCGGTGGTCGTTGTCTCCCCAGCAGACGATCTCGTTGTCTTCCCGGATGGCGCAGGTGTGGTCGTCTCCCGCGCTCACGTGGGCGAATACACCTTCCGGTGCGTCGATCCGTCCGTCCTTCTGGAGACCCCAGCACAGGACTTGTCCGTCGGGCGTCAGGCCACACGAGTGATAGCCGCCCCCACTCATCTCGGCGAAGCCACCCGCGGGGGGTGACGTCTGCTCCTGGTGGTGCTTGCCCCAGCACTGCAGCTCCCTCGTCCCGGCGAGGAATCCGCAGAGGTGGAAGTAGCCCACGCCGATCTCCTCGAAGACCGAGTCCGGCACCTCCGAGGTGCCCTCCCCGTTCTCGCCCCAGCACAGGACCGTCCCGTCCTCTCCCAGCACGCAGGTGTCCCAGCACAGCGCGTCGACCTGGACGAAACTCTGGTCGGGCACCTCGATCTGCCCCTGCAGGCTCTTGCCCCAGCAGACCGCCGTCCCCTCCTCCCGCGTGGCGCAGCTGTGATGACCGCCAGCGCTCACCCGCACGAAGACCCCGGCCGGCGGGTCCGTCTGCCCGTCGGTGTTCTGCCCCCAGCAGCGTACCTCGCCGCCCTCCACGATCCCGCACGCATGCTCGTAGCCCGCGTTGATGGACACGAAGACCTCGTCCGGTGGATCGCACTGCCCGAGCTGGGAGTTGTAGCAACCCCAGCACATGACCTGGCCCTCGGCGGCCAGGGCGCAGGTGTACCGGCCTCCGGACGATATCTGGACCCACGTGTGGTCCGGATCCGTGGTGTCGTCATCCCCTGACACATCGTCGTCCCCGACGGTCGTGTCGTCATCCCCCTGGATCTCCTCCTCCGGGCAGCCGAGAGCGACTCCCAGCCCCACGATCAACGCGAACGGTAGCGCGCACTTCACGGCGACCTCCCCCGTGGATTCTAGCTCCCCGTCGGCACGATCCCCACGGTCTCTACCATCAGCACGACCGAGCCCTCGGGAGACCGAGGACAGTGCCGAACTCCCCGGGGAACCACCAGCCCCTGCCCCGGCCCGAGCTCGACATCGCGCTCCTCGAGTTCTACGAAGAACGTCCCCTCGAGAACGAAGAACAACTCGTCCTCGTTCTCGTGCTGATGCCAGTGGTACCTCCCCTTCATCACACCCAGCCGGACCACCGAGTCGTTCACCTGACACAGGGTCTGGTTGTACCAGTCGACCGTGCAGGCCTCGACCAGCGCGGGCACGTCGATCCGTTCGAGGTGGTCGAAGCGGATGTCCATGTGGTTGACGTATTCGAAGGGCTGTCCCTGCTTGCCCTTTCCGGCCATTTCCCTTCCCTTCAGACGACGTGCGGCGCCGCCCCCCGTCTCTCAGTACCCCACGAGCAAACCATCGAGGGTCTGGTCGTAGACCTTGTTCGTCGCCCGGGTGTCGTAGTTACAGCGATGCACGCGAACCTTCTTCGGGCTGCGCCGCCGCACCCACGAGAGGACTCGCTTGCCCCATCGAAGGAACTCGTCGGGCTTGGTGATGTACGCCTCACCGCGGTAGAAGCCGGAGTAGTAGTGCACGTTGCACTGCGCCAGCTCTCCCCCGGCGTGGTACAGACCCCTCGAGTACTGCAGCAGGCAGCTGGAGACGATGTCTGGGTTGGGCGAATCCGACACCAGCGGTAGCGACGAGAGCACATCCCCTTTGAATCCCAGGGCCACGCGGGTGTTCGTTTCTTCCGGTGGGTTTGCGCCGAGCAACGCGAAGAACTCCGCGACCGGCAGCCCCTCCGCGATGATCCCAGCGGTCACACCGCAGGCAGCCCTGGCCCAGACATCCCCGCTCTTCGAGAGATATCGAACGAACGCCCCCTCTTCCTCGGGCATCCTCGCAAAGGTCACGACCGAAGGCATGAACACTCCCACCGTCGTTTCGTCTCAACCGACAGGCAGAAACCTATCACGCGGAGCCACGGACCCCGCGACCGTCCTGCAACCCGAAAACCCCCATCACTCTCCGTGGGTAGCCGCTGGGACGTCATCGGCAGTAGGTACTTCGCCCTCCCCATCGTACCCGGTCTGAACGAGCGTGAAGTTCTGGCTCAGTTCCAGCGTCTTGAACGAGAAGTAGAACCCACCGTAACTCTGTTGATCCCGATCCTCGGCCGGGACCATCCGCTGTTCCAGCTTCTCGTACTCCACCGGCAGAGCATAGACCCCGATCGGCTCCTCGTCGACCGGTTCGTGGTCGATCCAGACGCGCTCGCCCTCGAAGAGCGTGGCCTCTCCACTCCCCGTGTATGGTGCTGCCCAGGCGGTCATGAAACTCACAGTCTGGTCCAGCTTGGACCCGTACACGTCTCCCTTCCTTGGAAAACGCGTACCCTGCGGAATGAGGCTCTTCTCGTACTCCCTCGCCCACTGAATCTCGGGTTGCCCCACAGAGTCCCGCTCACCGGCATGCATCTCCGCGAGCAGATCTTCAACCGTCAGATTCCAATCTGCTGGTCGCTCGGGTGGTGTACTGGAATTCGATCTCTGGGCGAGAGTGATGATGATGAGAACGGCAAGACCCAGGAGGACCAGGACGATGGCGATGACGGCGATGACGGTCTTCATCTTTCTTAGTTTGCCCGACACCGGGCTTCTGCTGCGAACGGGGAGGGGCCCTCAGCCTCGCACCCGCACGAGACTGAACAGAAGCGATCAGGTCCACCATAGCACCAAGCCCCGTTCGTCTGCAGCAAGCCGCCTGTTGGGCACAGCCGTACCTATCGGTGGCTTGACTTCGTCCGCTGTAAGCCGTGACGACATATCACTCTTCTGAGTTTGCTTCGTCTGCTTCCTCGCCTTCTTCCTTGTCCTTGAGAGGTTGAAGGTAGCGCCGGAATCCCACCGTCCGATCACCGGAGTTCGCGGTCTGGATGACGGCACAAAGCAAGGAGAATAGGTCACAAATGCAGGAATTGGTCTGTTTCAGAACGAAAGCTGAGTTGAAGGGAGGGTACAGCACTCCATTGTCTAGCGTCAGGCTGTAGTCGCGGTCAAGAATAACGGTTACGTCAGGAGCATACTGATCGAGCCCCAGTTCATGAAGTATGCCGTACTCAACTATCCGTTTTTTCAGTGTTTCCAGTGTGGGTCCGTGGAATGCGACGAGGAAGCAGTGAATTCTGTCGATCTTCTTGCGAACGCGCTCGCCGGATGGGTATGTGACCCCGATTTTTATGTGGTGCTCCCTCCGCAGCGTTTTGACTTGTTTGATGGTATCAAGTGCTTTACCGAGTTCCCCGCCGCCGTTATTACCCGTAGTGAGATTGGATTTTACTTCAATTACCGCCACTACTGAATCAGCGAGGCATAGGTTTAGTGAACCCACTAATGAAATGGTGGGGGACAAAGTAGACCGCAATACTATGTCCAGCTGGCCAGACTTCTGGTCATTTGCGTCGATAATTTGACCTGTGCCGAAATCAATAGCAGAGGGCAGATTTGGCTTAAGAAATATCTCGACAAACGCCTCTCGTGCGCTACCGATCACGGTGTTATGAGATGCCAGCCCAGCTCGACGGGAGAACTGAAGTAGCTCGTCCCTGATCATCGCAAAGTGCTGATCGAGGACTCGGCTCGTGTGACGTCCGTTCCCCAAAATCGCGCCCCTCTCTATGCTGCCCAACACCTGGCTTCTGCTGCGAACGGGGGAAGTGCATCAAGCCTGAATCCGCACGAGACTGAGCAGAAGCGATCAGGTCAACCTTAGCACTAGGGCCCGTTCGACTGCAGCAAGCCGCTTGTCAGGGCCTGAAGATGCTGAAATGGGAGCGCGGTTCAGAAACTCTGTTTCTCATGATTCACGGAACACATCTAGATTTTGCGAAATCACTTCGCTCGGGGTCCCTGCAGTACGACGTAACTCGACATCGGCCCAACTCAATCCGAGTACACCTGATGGAGGAGTGATATGAGCTGCGGTGGATGCAGATACCATCACTACGTTTGTACCGGACCGTAGCCCAATACGAGAATAATGGCGACAATTATCGCGACAACAACAGCAAAATTGCAGTAGAAGACGGTATCGGTAATCTTGTAGTAGTCGAAGTTGTGTTGCTCCCCTTCCGCTCCACTTGAGGCACTGACATCTAAGGACTTAGCAACATTCTCACGTTGTACCAGCCAATGGAAGACGAGTGAAGCTCCGACCAAGATCAGGAAGCCTACGAAGACACCGGTATTGGTTTGTAGGTAGTCACGTGCGTCACTCGACGTAATTAGCCAGCCTAGAACAAGAATGTAGAATCCGATGGTTTTCCAAACATTCTCTGCATAGGTTTTGTGTATGTACTGAGCGGTGTCTTTGAGAAGGAAGAGGTCCCTACCGTCTGAGGTTGAAGGAGTGTCTTGCATGTCCATCCTCCCGTGTCGTCGAGGCGTATTCCGAGTTGCCCTAACACCTGCGCTTCTTCTGCGAACGGGGAAGGGCCCTCAGGATCGATCCCGCACGAGACTGAGCAGAAGCGATCAGGTTCACCATAGCACCAGGCCCCGTTCGTCTGCAGCAAACTGCTCGTTCGGCTTCATGTTACTCAAGAAGATGTTGGTGATGGCGGATTCTCTTTTCGAGTTGAGCAAGACTGACTTTGTTGACATCTAGTAATGGCCATTCGACCTCGGGTTCGTCTTGCTCGATAATTTCGTTGAACTCATGTTCTTGAATCGCCTGCTCTCCAGGTGCACGGAGTCTGAATTGACCGAATCGGGTCGCCTCGCTACTCCATTCATACTCCCACTCACCAAACACTCTTGTACTGTTTTCATAGAAACCAGAGAGGTATATCCGGATCCAAGCTCCGGTTAGAAGCGGTTTGTTCTTCGCCTCAATGAAAACAGACTCTGAGTTTCCTGGCCTTGGGTCGATATAGTGTGAGAAGGACCAGTAGTTCCTGAGTATTGGCACATAATTATCTCGTCGTGGCAGAACAATGCGTTTCCAGTTGTGCCCCTCGCCCATCGTCCCATCCGGCTGGGGAGATAGACTTCGCAATACTAAATAGGCTCGGACTGTGAGGTCCCGGATCATGGTGCCAGTGGCAGAGCGAATACGAAAACGAAGCCTCCTGTGGATTCTCTTGGTGAAAGGATCAACGAATATTGAGCGTTCGACCAAATTTGAGAATCGAAACTCTTGTCCACTCCGGGTCGGCGCGCCCCCGTGGTAGTCTGGAGCTTGGCTGGTCTCCTCCTTCAGTTCATCGTCTGGTTTATCCGGCTTCAACCCTGCGTAGAGCCTACCGAGAATCGCGGCGATATCGCGCATTTTGGCCAGGGATTCCGTGCGGAACAGCTGCTCATCACGTTCGATTTCCCTGGTCAATTCTCTGGCTAGCGGGGCGAGTCCGGGAGACTGCGTCGGACGGACGCGCTCCGCGTGTCCGGGAGGAGGGAATGGACGGGCTCGTGAAGCGGGTCCCTCCTTCTCCCGGGCTCGCGGAGCGGGTCCCTCCTTCTCCCGGTCGCGCGGAGCGGGGCCGTCGTTCTCCCGGGCGCGCGGAGCGGGGCCGTCGTTCTCCCGGGCTCGCGGAGCGAGACCGTCCCCCTCCCGGGCTCGCGG
>CAZITQ010000121.1:7093-28493 GCA_964542165.1 uncultured Rickettsiales bacterium | reverse complement strand
GGGGACGACGACGCCACCGGGGACGACGACGCCACCGGGGACGACGACGCCACGGGGGACGACGATGCCACGGGGGACGACGACTCCACCGGTGACGACGACACGACCGTCGCCGTGGACAACGACGGGGATGGCTATTCCGAGGACGAGGACTGCGACGACAACGACCCGGCGGTGAATCCGGGTGCGACCGAGGTCTGCAACGGCATCGACGACGATTGCGACGGTATGGAGGCCGACGAGCTCGACGCGGACGGCGACGGGGTCATGGCCTGCGATGGGGACTGCGACGACGACGACGCGGACTCCTACCCCGGTGCCCAGGAGATCTGCGACGGGATCGACAACGACTGCGACGGGAACCTGCCCCCCTGGGACCAGGACTGGGACGGCGACGGCTTCATCGCGTGCGAGGACTGCGACGACAACGATCCGGGCAGCTACCCCGGCGCGGACGAGATCTGTGACGGGGTCGACAACGACTGCGACGGGGTCCCGGGCCCCGACGAGACCGACGATCTGGACGGCGACGGCTACACCGTCTGCGACGGGGACTGCGATCCCGCGGACCCGGCCGTCCATCCGGGCGCCGCCGAGGTGCCGGGCAACATGGTGGACGAGGACTGCGACGGCGTGCTCGCCGATGCCCCCTGGACCACGGCCCTCGACGAGGAGGACGCCGAGGGGGACCACAGCGGGTACCTCGTCGACCTCGCCGACCTGCAGTACGACTACGACGGCCAGATCCTCTCGCTGCGGGCCACGAGCCACGTGGACTTCGACGACGCCGATCCGGATCTGCAGGTCGACGTGTACCTCAGCGACGGCAACGTCACCTTCTCGCTGGCCTACGACAACGTCCAGCCCAACCCCGCCGCGCTCCAGTGGTGGACCAGCATCAACGGCTGGGCCAATCCCCTACCCAACCCGCCTTCGCTGTACTTCGACGCCGACAGCAGCGACGCCATCGTGCTGGGCATCGACATCAGCGAGCTGGGATTCGAGAACGAAATCGCCATCGACGCCTACGTGGCGGTCGACCTGCACAACGGCTACCTGGACGCGGCTCCCGACGACTACGCCAGCGGCGTGACCGGCACCGTGGTGCTCCAGGAGGTCCCGGACATCGCCTTCGAGGGCCTGTCGATGGACGATGGCAACGGCGACGGCATCCCCGAGGCCGGCGAGGTCCTGGACCTCGAGGTCGAGCTGACCAACGCGGGCTACGGCCCCACCGGCGCCAATCTGACCGGCGTGATCTCCGCCACCGCGGCCAACAGCGCCGATCACACCGTGTTCGAGGACACGGTCACCTTCGCCGGCGGGGCGCCCGTGGCCGTGGGTGACTCCGCGACGCCCGACGATCCCTTCGTGGTCCAGATCGATCCGGGCGCGGCCACCGCCGAGTTCCTGGCCTTCGAGCTCACGGTGACCGACGACGACGGCAACAGCTGGACCTTCCCCCTCCCGACCCGGGCCGTGGACATGGCACCGCTGACCGACGATCCCGACGACCTGGACGATCCCTTCGACATCTCGGCGATCCACTACCTCGTGGACGGGGCCGACCTGCTGCTCCTGGTGACCAGCTACGACGCCCACGACGCCGACCAGGAGGTGGACGTCCACCTGGACACGGATCTGGACGGGACCATCGACCGGACCCTGTCCACCTACAACACCCAGACCCAGGGCTACGACGGCGGAGTGTACGAGTACGATCCGGTGGCGGGGTACACCCTGCTGGGTCCCCCCCTCCCCTTCCAGTTCGCGTCGGGCTCGTACCACCTGTTCGCCGGCATGACCCTGGCGGATCTGGGGGACCCGATCGCGGCGGAGGTCTACGGACTGTCCATCTCCCTGGACGGTTCGGTGGCCGACTACGCCCCCGACGACTCCGTGTCCGGGGACGCCGAAATGGTCGTGTTCCAGGAGATCCCGCTCGTGGATCTGGTCTCCCTGACCCTGGACGACACCGCAGGCGGTGACGGCGACGGGATCTTCGAGGTCGGCGAGACCATCGACGTGACGGTGGAGATCGAGAACACCGGGTACGGCGACACCGGAGCCGACGTGACCGGCGTCCTGAGCACGGGCGTGGCGAACGCCGCGGCCCTGAACCTCGTCGTGGACACCGCGATCTTCGGCGGCGGGACCCCCTTCGCCCCAGGCGACGCAGCACCCGGCGACGACGTGTTCCAGATCCTGATCCTGCCCGCCTCGGATCCGGGGGACCTGCTCCAGCTGGCGGTGGAGGTGACCGACGGCGACGGAAACGCGTGGACGCTGACCGCCGCCCCCACGGCGGTGGGTATGGAGCCCGCGCTGCTGGACCCCGACGATCTGGACGATCCCTTCGACAACGCGGCGTTGCTGTGGACGGTGGACGGCGGGGAGCTCCTGGTGCTGGTGACCAGCCACGACGCCCACGACGCGGACCAGTTCATCACCGTGTACATCGACACGGATCTGGACGGGCTCTACGAGGTGGCGCTGTCCACCCTGGACGAGGACGCAGGCACCTTCGACGGCGGCCTCTATCTCTGGGACGAAGTCGCCGGCGACTTCGTCCAGGACGTGCTCTCCAGCTACGACTTCGCTGCGGGTGAGCTGTACGTGCTGCTGGGGGCGTTGATGACCGACATCGGCGATCCGGTCCTGGCCCAGGCGCTGGTGATGACCTACGACACGGCCAACGCCTCGGTGGACTACATGCCCGACGATCCCTCGGTGGAGGAGGATCTGGCGCTGATGTCCTTCGACGCCGCCCCCTACGCGGTCCTCACGGACACCGTGCTGGTGGAGCAGACCGGCAACGGCGACACTCTGGTCGACCCCGGCGAGGTCTGGGAGGTGGATCTGCAGGCCACCAACGTGGGCCTGTTCGACGCCGCCGCGGTCACCGGGACGCTGTCGTACACCGGTGGCGACGCGACCGTGCTGAGCGGGACCCTGGACTTCGGTGGACTGCTGGCGGGGGGCTCCGCGTGGGCCGCGGCACCGGCGGTCGTGGAGATCGACGCGGGCGCGCCGGCCAACGTCTCTCTCTTCCTCGACCTGATCCTGGACGCCGACGGCACCGCACGCGAGGAGTGGGTACAGGTGGACATCGGCCTGCTGCCCGCCGACCTCGCCGAGGACGCCCCCATCGTCCCGTCCTGGGGGGTGTACGAGGGCGACACGACGCTGATGGCCGACGACTACAGCGATCCCTCCGCCTGCACCAGCTACAGCGCATCCGGGAACGACGGGGTCTACGCCCTCGACCTGACCGCGGGCCAGACCGTGGACGTGGACCTCGAGTACACCACCGCCGATCCCGACGCGGTGCTCTACATCAGCGACGATGCGGCCGCGCCGGACACCGCCTGCCTCGACGGCGCCGACGCCAACGTGGACGGCACCGAGAGCCTGAGCTTCACCGCACCTGCGGATGGCATCTACTACCTGGTCATCGACAACTGGAACACGGGGGGCGGTCCCTTCGAGGTCGCCATTTTCTTCTGAGCATCGAAAAAGGAGCCACGACGTGAGCCACAACACCATCGACGAGGGCGCCCTCCGCACCTGGGCGGGCCACCTGCTGAACCACTCCCTCGGGGGGATCGACGAGGGCGAACGGGTGATGCTCAAGGGCGAGCCGATCACCTACCCCTTGCTCAAGATCCTGTCGGAACAGGTGGTCAAGGCCGGCGGACTGCCCGACCTGTACCTGGTGTCCCCGGACAACAACCGGGGCGCCGCGTGGGGCGCGGACATGGCGCGCCACGGCAAGCCCGACCAGATCGACCAGGTCCCGGCGTGGCTGGTCGACCGCTACGAGGTGATGGACAAGTACATCGAGGTTCTGGGGACCGAACGCCCGGAGCTGCTGCGGGACCTGCCGGTCGAGGGCGCCCAGGCCGTGGCGCGGGCGACCCAGCCCCTGGTGGAGACCCGGCTGGCCAAACCCTGGGTCATCACCCTGTACCCCACACCGGCGGACGCGGCCAACGAGGGCCTGTCCCAGGAGGACTACGACGAGCTGATCATCGGCGCGTCGACCACCGACCACGCCACCATGGGTGAGCTGCTGTCGGGCGTCCAGAGCGAGATGGAGCGGACGTCCAACGTGCGGATCGTCACCGAGCACCCCGACGGGCGGCGGCTCGAGCTGGGGCTGTCCATCGCCGACCGCCGCATCGTGGTCTGCGACGGACGCCGCAACTTCCCCGACGGCGAGGTCTTCACCAGCCCGGACGCCCGCTCCGTCGAGGGCGAGATCTTCGTGGACCTGCCCATCGTCAGCGCCGGCAAGCGGATCCGCGGTATCTACCTGCGGATCGAGGGCGGCAAGATCGTCGAGCACGACGCCCTCGAGGGGGCGGAGCAGCTCGCGACCATCGTCCGGACCGACGACGGCTCCCACCGCCTGGGCGAGGTGGCCTTCGGCATGAACACCGGGCTCGACCGGGTCCTGACCCACCCGCTGTACGTGGAGAAGGTCGCCGGCACGCTGCACATCGCCATCGGCTCGTCCTACAAGGAGTGCTACGGCGACGCGGGCAGTGAGTCCCTGGCCGCCGCCGAGGCCTCGGGGGCGTGCAACTCGTCGGCGGTCCACGTGGACATCGTGGCCGACGCCCGCCCCGGTGGCTGCGTGCGCGAGGTGTGGTTCGACGACCGGCGGCTGGTCCTGGACGAAGACCTGCTCTGGCGCCCGGCCTAGCTCGGAGGGACGGTGGGGACCGACACCAGCATCGCGACCGGCGTCGCCCTCTTCGTCGGGGGCCTCTTCCTCCTGGGATGGGGCTACCCGCTGATGCGCATGGCGATGGCTCTGGCGGGGCTGCTCCTGGGCGCCCTGCTGGGCTGGGAGCTCTGCCGCGCGCTGGGCGTCGAGGGCTGGCTGGTGTACCTGGCGATGGCGCTGGGGGCCGGCATCCTGGCGGCCCTGATGCCCCTGGTGCGGCGCGCGGGGATGTTCGTGCTGGGGACGGCCGCGGGATGGGGCATGGTCGCCCTCTTCGCCGGTCCCGCCAGCGAGTGGCCGTTGCTCGCCCTCCACGTGGGGGCGGGGCTGGCCGGGGGGCTGGCGATCCTGTTCCTCGAGCGGATCGTCCTGATCGTGTCCACCTCCTACCTGGGGTCGCTGGCGATGGCGACCGGATTCGGGACCGTGACCGGCATCGGTATCGGCCTGCCGGAGCTCACCGGCGCCGCCACCGACGGCGGGGACCTGAGCTGGGGTGTCGTCGCCGCGGTCCTCGCCCTCACCGCGATCGGCATCGGCGTCCAGCTCGCCCGGAGCAAGCGCAAGCGACGCGGCTGAGGCGGCGATGCGTCACGGACGGCGGCGCCCGACGGCCGCGCATCCCGCCAGCAACAGCAGACAGGCCACCGGCAGGACGTTGCCCACCCGCGCGAACGGTGTCCCTGGGGGGTACAGCGGCAGGTCCGCGAACACGATCCCCGTGCCCTCGCGGTGATGTTCCCGCGTGGCCAGGATCCGGCCGCGCCCGTCGATGACCGCCGAGATGCCGTTGGAGGCGCCGCGGACCACGGCCACCCCCGAGTCCACGGCCCGCAGCACCGTGTTCTGCAGGTGGAACGCCTCCACGAGATCCCAGTCGTTGGTCGGGATGGCCAGCGCGACGACCCCGGCCCGGGAGTAGCCCCGGGCCAGGTCGGGGAAGTTGTCGTCCTGGCAGATCAACATGCCCGTCGCGCCCAGCGGGCCCGTCGTCACGGCCAGCTGACCGGTACCTGCGGCGTAGTCCTCCATGAAGGGGATCAGGTGGGTCTTGCGGTACACCGTCACCGGTTGGCCCCCGGGACCGACGGCCAGGGCCTCGTTCACCCCCTTGGGATCGTCGAAGTAGCCGACCACCAGCGAGATCTCCGCCTCCCTGGCCAGGGCCTCGACGGCGGCCATGAAGGGCGCCCGGTCGCCCTCCGCCAGGGCAAAGGCGACCTCGGGCGCCACCAGGAGGGCCGCGCCGCCCGCGGCGGCCTCCCGGACCGCCGGCTCGAGGAGGACCTGGATCTGCTCGGCCCACCGCCCCCGCCACTCCCAGGGGGAGCCCTCGTCTCCGTAGGTCCAGCCCACCGCAGCGACGCGAACGGTCTGCACGGGGGGCGTCCCCAGCCGAACCGCACCCGCCGTCACCGCCAGCGCCACCGAGGTGGCCGCGAGCCCGACCCCCAGTCCGATGCGCCGCGGGTGGGCCCGCTCCAGCCAGGCAAAGGCCAGCCCGGACTGCAGGGCCGCCAGCAGCGCCACGGGTCCGGCGAAACCCACGAACGCGGCCGAGGCCAGGGCGAAGGGCCAGGGCGCCAGGGCCCTGCCGAAGGATTCTGCGGTGCCGAACATCGGCACCAGCGTCACCCCCAGGTACTCGACAGCCACCACCGCTGCCGGCGCGACGATCACGGCCGCGAAGCGGGGCAGCCTCCTCCCGAGGAGGGGCACAACGATCCCCAGGGGCAGCCACAGCAGGGACAGGGAGATCCCCAGCAGGAGAGCGAAGTGGAGGGGAAACAGGAGCACCGCGGCCCGCACCAGGTTGTGCACGAACGCCGCACCGAGGGCCGCCGCGGCCCCCCTCCGCACCTCCGTTCCCGGATGGAGGAGCACCAGCATCAGCGGAATCAGCGCCACCGGAAGCAAGAACGGCCACTCCAGGGGAGGTCCCGCCAGTCCCAGGAGGATCCCCGAGAGCAACGCGGCGCCGACCACCCACCCGGCAGCGGGGGGTGTGGGGTACGGTCCCGAGGGGCTCACGGAACGAAGTATAGGCGGCTCGAGGGAAGGGGGCTGCGCTTCCTCGCCCACCTGGGGTACTCTTGGCCCAGCCACCAGGAGGCCCCGATGCGCAGATTCCGGATTCCCCTTCTCCTCCTCATGCCCGTCGCGCTGCTGATGTTCATCTGCTGCCCGGCCGACGACGACGACGATGCCACGGGGGACGACGACGCCACGGGAGACGACGACGTCACCGGCGATGACGACGACGACGACTCCACCGGAGACGACGACGACAGCTTCGTACCGGAGCAGATCGACGGCTACGTGCAGATCCAGTTCAACGAGGGTCCGGACAACGCCGGCGGCATCGCCAGCATGGGTCTGATCTGGGCCAACTTCTTCGAGATCGTCAGCGAGCCGGTACCGGGGTACACGGTGAACGAACCCGCGGGCGTGGACGAGTGCGCGTACACGGCGTACACCCATGACGAGCTCACCAGCGGGGAGCCCGGCGAATACACCTACCAGTCCGCGGGAACCCTCAGCGTGACCGGTGGAGGAGGAGCCTGGCAGGTCGAGGCCTTCGATCCGGGCAGCGGCTACATCTTCTACCAGTGGCCCCTCCCCTACGGCTCCGATCTCCAGTTCGAGACCACCTACAACGTGGCCCTGGCGGGCGAGGACTTCCCGGCCTTCGACGCCCCCGGATCCATCTCGATGCCCGAGGAGTTCCACCTGACCTCGCCCACCTCGGCGGAGATGGTGACCGTGACCGGCGACGTCAGCGTGCAGTGGAGCGGCGGCGGCAGCGGGAACTCGACCCTGATGATCCACGCCATCGACGGGCTGAACTACGGGGATCTGATCTGCACGGTGGCCAACGACGGGGAGTTCACGATCCCCGCCTCGTACACCTCACAGCTCCCCTCGGGTGTGAACGCCGAGCTGACCCTGTCGCGCAGCGTGCCCACGTACGTGGAGGTGGACGGCCGGTGGGTGGAGCTCGCCGCGGTCCTGTCGCTGAGCGCGGACGCCATCACGCCCTGATCCGTCGCCCCGCCTGCGGACCTCACAGCCTCTGGAAGGTGATCCTCGGTTTGCCCGGCTGGGGCAGCGGCCAGCCTCCGTCGGCGCCCAGGGCCTCCTCCCGGCCGGTGAGCAGCTCGACGATGGCGTCTCGGATCCGGTCCTCGCGGATCGTTACCCGCTCCGGGGGGATGGCGCCGAGCACGAACTGGGTGTCACCGGGCCGCTTGAACAGGTAATCCGACAGCAGGAGGGTGTAGGACCGCTGGGGCTCCAGCGGTCGGCCCGCGTCGTCGAGGGCGGCCAGCAAGCGGTCGGTCTCCCAGCGTTCCTGCTCCCCGTCCCCGTCCAGGTCGCGGGGGATCCCCGGTCCGTCCTCCACGGTCAGCCGCATCCCCGAGATCTGGGGCATCGAGTGAGCACCGCTCGTGGCCACCTCGAGGATCCGCTCCAGCTCCTCGCCCGTGAGCTCCAGCTCCACGAAGCGGTTGTCGAAGGGGAAGAGGGAGTAGACGTCGCAGTAGGACACCTCCCCCTCGGGGATCACCGCGCGCAGGGCGCCGTTGTTCACCATCGCCACGTGGCTCCCGACCACGTGGGCCCGCATGGCGTCCGCCACCAGGTTGCCCGCGGCCGACTCCCCGCCACCGCCACCGATGGGCACCGCCGCCGAGGTCAAGCGCTGGGCGCAGATGGCGGACACCTGGTCGATGTAGGGCGCCAGCAGGACGTCCACGTCGGGATCCGGGAGGACGGGGGACCCGGCGTAGGTGGCCGGGGTCCAGGGCCCCCGGGCGGAGGGATCCAGGCAGCCCTCCCCCTCGGCCGGCACGGACTCGCAGGCCGCCACCGGTTGCGAGACCCGGGTCAGGGAGCGGTCCACCCGGCGGGTGACCGGATCGACGAACAGGTCCACACGCGACAGGGCCCGGCCCCGGGACCCGGACTCGACCACGGCTACCCCGTCCACCAGGTTGGCGAACCAATCGTGCCGGTGGCCGAGGACCACCGCGTCCACGTTCCCCCCGCCCCCCTGGAGGATGTCCACCAGCTCACCGTCGGGCTCGCAGAATTCCGGCGGTGGCCACTTGCGGTCCAGCCGGCACCCCCCGTCCAGGTGCCCGAGCACGACGATCACCTCGGCGCCCTCGGCACGCAGGGCGGCCGCCTGGCTCGCGACCGCCGGCGCGATGGGATCGAAGGAGACCCCGGCCACGTTGTCCGACAACGTCTGGGTCGGGGTGGTCACCGTGGAGATCCCGATCAGGCCGACCTTGACCCCCTTGAGCTCCACGATGTGGCCTGGCTTGATCCCATCCGGGACCTCCCACCCCGCCGGCGACAGGTTGGCCGACAACAGGGGGAAGTCGGCCTGTTCCATGAAGACCTGCAGGGCTCCGAAGGGCAAGTCTTGCGGACCGGTCGCGGCCACGGGTCCGGCGGGTCCGTAGTCGAACTCGTGGTTGCCCACCGCCGCCGCGGCCACGCCCAGGTGGTTGTAGAACTCGGCCACCGGCGCGCCCTCGAAGTGGTTGCACAGCAGGGGCCCTTGCAGCATGTCACCGGCGTCCACCACCAGCACGCCGCCGGGGTTCTCCTCCCGCATCGCGTCCACGTACGCCGAGAGCATGGCCGCGCCACCCTTGCGGGGTGAGTCCAGCGGCATGCCCACCGGCCGGTCCAGGAGGGCGCCGTGGAAGTCGTTGAGCCCGACCAGCGTCAGCTGGATCGGGGGATCCGGGGGCGGCGGGCCGGTCTCGGGACCCCGTCGGGTCCCCGTGCAGGCGAGCCAGGGAAGCAGCAGGGCGATGCCGGCCAGCAGGGCCCGGCGTGACGAGTGGGCTCGGGACATCTCACCTCCCGGAGGGGTACCGTCGACAGTGGTAACGACTTGCGCCGGACACCGCAAGCGGCCTGCGGGGGGCCGGGACCGTGTCACTCAGGCGAGCAGGCCGTGGAAGAGGGCGTGGAACAGGACCTCGGCGCCGTCGGGCAGGGCGTCGGCCTCCTCGAACACGAACTGCTCGTCCAGGCCCCGGAGCGCCGCCAGCAGCGCGGCGGCCATCAGCTCCACGTCCACCGGCTGGAAACGACCGCTGTCCACCCCCTCCTGGAGAATGCCGGCCACCAGCATCCGCTGGGCCTCCTCGAAACCGCCCAGCGCCTCGGCGGCCATGGGGAGGTGCTCGCGGCTGATGTTGTGGGTCACCGAGTACAGGGCCTTGATCCGGCGCAGGTGGGTGTAGCGTACCCGCACCAGGGCCATCAGCCGCTCCTCGGGGGGCGCAGCGGGATCCACGGCCTCGGCGAGGATCTGCTGGAAGCTCTCGATCTCCCGGGCGATCAGCGCCCGGAAGACCTCTTCCTTGTTGGGGAAGTAGTAGTAGAGCGTGGCCCGGCTGACCCCGGCCCGGTCGGCGATGTCCTCCAGCGTCGTCTTGCGGTACCCGAAACGCATCACGACCTCGCGGGCCGCGTCCAGCAGGCTCGAGACCTTGGCGTCGCGTCGGTTCTGACTCATGGCTCACCCCCTCGGTCGGGCTCCCCCGGTTCTCCGTCCCCCCCCTCGCCGAGTTCCACCGGGCCCCGGCGGCTCCCCAGCCGCTCGCGGAGCCCCTCGACCCACATGTACACCACCGGCACCACCACCAGCGTCAGCAGGGTCGACGCCACGAGGCCTCCGATGACCGGCAGGGCCATGGGCTGGCGGATCTCGCTGCCCGATCCGGTGGAGATGGCCGGCGGCAGCATGCCCAGGATCATCGCCAGCGAGGTCATCAGGATCGGCCGCAGGCGCATGTGGCCCGCCTGGAGCAGGGCGTCGACGATGGATCGTCCCCGGTCCCGGAGCTGATTGGTCCGGTCCACCAGCAGGATCGCGTTCTTGGTCACCAGCCCCATCAGCAGGATGATGCCCAGCATGGTCGGCACCCCCACCGGCCAGCCCAGCAGGAAGAGCGTGGCGAAGGCCCCCACCACCGCCAGCGGCAGGGACAGCATGATGGTGAACGGGTGCACGAAGCTCTCGAACTGACTGGCGAGGACGGCGTAGATGCACACGATGGCGAGGCCGAGGGCGAGCAGCAGGGAGCCGAGGGCGTCCTGGGCCCCCTCCACGTCCCCCTTGATCAACACCTCCACGCCGCTGGCCTTGGGCATGTCGTCGATGATCCTGCGAATGTCGGCCTGTACGTCGCTCAGGGGCCGGCCGGCCACCTCGCAGCCCAGCTGGAGGTAGCGCTGCCGGTCGTGCCGCTCCACGGTCGACGGGGCGCTCTCGAAGCCCAGCCGCGCCACGTCCTGCAGCGCCACCGGTGTGCCCAGGCCGTAGGGATCTTCCAGCCGCGGCAGCGGGCTCAGCAGCAGCAGGTTGGGCAGCAGGGTGCGGGGGTCCCGGTCCTCGTCCCGCGCGCGGATGCGGATGTCGTCGCTCTCGTCCCCTTCGCGGTAGGTGCCCACCACCTGCCCCGCCACCGCCATCCGCAGCGCGATCCCGACCTGGCCCACGGACAGGCCGGAGATGGCCGCCTTGTCCCGGTCCACGTCCAGCTGCAGCTCGGGGCGCCCCGGGCGGTGGGTGGTCCGGATGTCGACGGCGCCCTCCACCCCGCGCAGCTCCAGCCGCAGGGTCTCGGCGACCTCCTGCAGGGCGGCGATGTCATTGCCGCGGATCTCGACCTCGATGGCGCTGCCCATCTGGGCACCCTCGAGCATGGGCGCGTCCTCCACGCTCACGCTCGCGCCGGCAAAGGTCGCCAGCAACGTCCGGGCCTCGGACTGGATCTCGTAGATCGAACGGTCGCGGGCCTTCTTCTCCGACGTGAGTACGCGCATCGCCAGGCGGTCCGTCTCGCCGTCGGGCCCCACCACGGTGTAGACGTGCTCCACCTCCGGGATCTCCGCCAGGGTCTCCTCGATGCGCTCCGCCTCCCTCTCGGCGGCCAGCAGCCCTGTGGAGGGGGCCAGGTCCACGTTGACCAGGAACTGGTTGCGGTCGTAGCGGGGGATGAACTCCCAGCCGATGAGGCTCGTCAACAGCATGCTGCCGATGAACAGCACCACGGAGAAGACCACCACCAGCCCCCCGTGGCGCAGGGACCAGGCCAGCAGGCGGCGGTAGCCGTCGTCCACCGAGCGCCAGAACGAGAGCAGACCCCGCGCGGCGCGGGAGCGTTCGTGCTCGTGGACCACCTTGCTGATCCGCGCCGACAGCATGGGATCGACGGTGAACGCGATGAACAGGGACACGGACACGGCGATGGCCACCGTGTAGCCGAATTCCTTGAAGAACTGCCCCACCATGCCGCCGACGAACCCCACGGGGACGAACACCGCCAGGATGGACAGGGTGGTCGCCAGCACGGCCAGCGCCACCTCCTTGGTACCCCGGCTGGCCGCGGTGACCGCGTCCTCTCCGCGTTCCATGTGGCGATAGATCACCTCGCGGACCACCACCGCGTCGTCGATGAGGATCCCGATGGCCAGCGCCATGGCCAGCAGGCTCAGCAGGTTCAGGGAGAATCCGGCGATCCACATGAAGAAGAACGTCGCGACCACCGAGGTGGGCAGGGCGGTGGCCGAGATCACCGTCGACCGCCAGTCGACCATGAACAGGAAGACCACCAACACCGCCATCGCCGCGCCGATGATCAGCGCCGTGCGCATCTCGTGGAGCATGTCCGCGACCATCAGCGACGAATCGAGGACCGGTTCGACGGTCACGCCCGGCGGGAGATCGTCGGCCAGGGCGGTGGCGGCCGCGCGGACCCGCTTGCAGATCTCCACGGTGTTGGCGCCGCTCTCCTTGATCACCTCGAAGGTGACGGCGCGTCGGCCGTCGACCCGAGCCACGGTGGTCTGGTCCACCCGTCCGTCCACCACCTCCGCGATGTCCCTCAGGTAGATCGGCGCGGGTAGGCCCTGGACCACGATCGAGCCCAGCTCGTCCAGGCTCTCCACCTGCCCCAGGGATCGCAGTCCGATGCGCGCGTCGCCCACGTCCACGTGGCCGCCCGGGATGTCCCGGGTGTCGTAGCCGACCTGCTGGATCACCCGCATCAGCGGGATCCGCTGCTCGGCCATCTTGGGAAGGTCCAGCGCGACCTGGATCTCGCGCTCCTCACCCCCGTAGATGTCGACGGCGCCCACCCCCTCGATCTGCTCCACCCGGGGTTTGATCAGCCGCTCGGTCAGCTCCCGGGTCTCGAGGGAGGAGAGGTCGGAGGCCACCGCGAAGGTCATGACGGGTGACGCGGCGGGGTCGATGCGACGGAAGATGGGATCGTCGACCCCCTCGGGGAAGAACGATCGGAGGGCGTACACCCGGTCCCGGATCTCGTCCGACACCTCCCCCAGGTCCGCGGACATGTCGAAGACCGTGACCACGATCCCCACGGACTCGCGGGAGATGGAGAAGGTGTCGTCGAGACCGCCGATGCCGGCCACCGCGTCCTCGATGGGCTTGACCACCTCCTCCTCGACCTGGGTCGGCGAGGCCCCCGGGTAGGGGACGATCACGGTGATGATCGGCAGGGACACGTCGGGGAAGAGGTCCACCGGCAGCCGGAACAGGGCCACCGCGCCCAGCACCATCATCATCACCGCCACCATCGTCGTGAAGACGGGGCGGCGGATGGCGAGATCACTGAGCCACATCGGCCAGCGGCTCCCCTTCTTCCCCGCCGGCGGGGACGGTGTTCACGGGCTCGCCCTCGGCCAGGTGCTCCGCCCCCGGCACGATCACCAGCGCGCCGGGTTCGGGGCCCGTGACCGCCAGCAGGTCGTGGGACTCGCCGACGATCTCCACGGCCATCTCGTGCACACGCCCTTCGCGCACGACCTGCACCCAGGCCGAATCCACGCTCCGCTGCACCACGTCGAGGGGCAGGACGAGGGCGGCCGCGTCCGTGCCGACCACGATCTCGCCGCGGGCGAAGAGGTTGCCGGTGACCCCGGCGTCGGGGTTCGGAACCTCGATCTCCACCGGCGCCCGGCGGGTCCAGGCGTCCAGGGTCGGCGAGACCGCCGCCACCGTGCCCTCCAGCTCCACGTCGGGCATCGCGTCGGTCCACAGCCGTACCGACTGACCCACCGCCAGGCGGGGGAGGTCCAGGTCGCCCACCTCGCAACGCACCACGAACTGGCTGACGTCGTCGATGTGGAAGGCCGGGTACTCGCTGCCGACCATGGCGCCGAGCTTGGCGTTCACCTTGGAGATCGTCCCGGTGACCGGCGCCCGCATGGTGGCGTTCTCGACCATCCGGTGGGCCAGCTGGCGCTGGAGCCGGGCCTGTTCGGCCTGGGTCCGGGCGCCCTCCACCTCCACTTCGGCGACGTCGAAGGTCTGGTCGCTGATGCCGAAGGAATCACTCCGTTCGCGGATGCGGTCCAGCCGCCCGAAGCTCCGTTCCGCGACCTCCACCGCCTCTTCGGCCATGGCCAGACCCACGTCGGCCTGCCGCGCCTGGAGCTGGTACTCGGTGGACTCCACCGCCGCCAGGGGATCCCCCTGCTCGACGCGTTCGCCCAGGCCCACGTGCATGGCGATCACCTTGCCCCCGAGCTTGGGGAATACGTCCACCGAGTGGACCGGCGACAGGGTCCCTGCGATGGGGACGGTGAACTCGAACTCCCGCGGATCGAGCTCGATCACCTCGACCAGGGTGGGTGGTATGGACACGTCGGCGGGTGGACGCAGCCGGTCGTACAGGCCCTGCCCCACCCGGACCGTGAAGCCCCCCAGCAACACCACGCCGACCAGCACCATCAGCCAGAACACGCAGCCACGCCGGCCGCCACTCGTGCCCTCGGCGGGCGCTTCCCCCCGGGTGTCTCCATCCTCGTACATCGTTCTCCCGTGGGATCTGCGGCGGGATCCCGCCACATCCGGGTTTCTGACGATCTGACTCAAAATGTAGGAAACATCAAATGACACGTCAAGGCGGGATCTGAACAATTCTGACGATTCTGTCAAAAACGTCAAATCGTGGGGATATCGCGCCACGTACGGCGCGCTCAGGGGCTGGCCTTCGCCTTTCGCAGGACGATGGGGTCGGTGAACGCCAGGGCGTGACGGGCGGCGACCGCGTGGAAGTCGACGTACCGGTCCTCGGGCACGCGCAGCACGTGGATGCGGTAGCTGGCCTCCACCACGACGCCGGGCCGTGGTCCCTCGGGCTCCGCGTCGTCGGCCGGCTTCTTCTTTTCGTCCTCGCCGGGGGGAAGCGGCGGAATCTCGGCCTCGGTGAACGACAACCTCAGAGACGCCAGATCGTTCTCCAGGTTCACGTCCTCGGGGACCCCCACCAGTTCGTACCCCTCCGGCACGACGAAGTCGTACCGATAGGTGAAGCTCCACGGGGTGATCTTCAGGGGGGAGTCGCGATCGACGCGTCCAGCCGCGACGCGCCCCGACACCGCCTCGATGGTCAGGGGAAGCCGAGCCATCACCAGGTCACCGACCCGCTCGAGGGCAGGCAGCCGTTCGGCGCAGCCGCCACGAGTCGTCTTCCTCACGCAGGACGGATCCGCGGCGTACCTCAGGTGCATGAGCGTCTCGTCCTCCGGATCCCAGGCGTCGAACAGCTCGGCCTCACGCACACGACCGTTGGCAAATCCCTCGGACTTCACCCACCGCTTGATCTCCTCGTCCGCGTTCTTCTCGTCCGCCTGCTTCACCAGCAGAGCCGCCCGGGCGGCGGCCTCCTTGCGGTCCGCCTGCCGGTACCCGTCGAGGCCGTCCTGTTTCCTGCGCCACACGGAGCGGGCCCAGGCCCCGTGGGAACCCCAGAGTGTCAGGTCTTCCTCGACCCGGACCTCGTCCCCGGAGATCGTGATGCGACCCTCCCGGTGCCGCCCCGGACGCGCGTCTTGCGGGTCCAGGTCATCGCCGGTCAGGACCCGGGGACCGGCCGGGTCGAGGACCACCACGGTCCCCGCCCGCAGGTAGCCGGGTATCGTGTCCAGGAAGTCGGCGTGGGTGTCACCGTCCAGGATCCCCCGCCCCTCGACGTACACCAGCATGTCCTGGAACGCGGGGGGGCAGGCGATGTCCCCGGGCACGCCCAGCCGGTCTCGGGTGGCGAGCGCCAGGTGGACACCCTCGACCCCGGCGTCCTGCAACAGCGCGCGAAGGGCGATGGACTTCTCCACCTGCGTCGGCGCCTGCCGGACCACGGTCTCCATGGCCCCCGGCAGCAGCGTACCGACGGTCAGGTCGACCGACGCGACGGGCATCCGGTCGTCCATCAGAAACCCGATCTTCAATGCGGGATCCAGGGGGGACATGCGCGGCTCGGCCAGGGCCATGACCTCACGGCCACCGTTGCGACGGTAGCGTTCGGTCGCGGCGTCCACGTAGGGGATGTACCAGTCCACGAAGGTCTGCCAGTCGGCAAAATCGGAGAGGTAGACCGCCGGGCTGTACTCCATCAGGGACGGGCGGTCGCCGTCCTTGGACGGAGCCGGCTGAGGACCGAAGATCCAGCGATGGACGACGCGCCCGTCCACCTCGGACCGGGTGTACTCCGCCGATCCCACGAGGCGGCCGGTGACCGGCCGGTCCGCGGGGTGGTCGACGGTCACCGAAATCCGCTCCGTGGGGCCGGTGCTCGAACGGGCGCGGATGGCCGAGAACAGGCGCTGGCCCTCCCGCGGCGGGTAGTCCCGCCGATACACCAGCTCGATGCGCGAACCCAGGCGCACCTCGTCGAAGGGGACCACGATGTCCATCGGCTCGTTCTGCCCCGGAACGATGTCGGCGTTGGCGCGGGGCTGCCCCACCAGGGACTCCGCCGCCGTGCAACGCTCCTCGCCGTCCTCGGTGATGCTGCAAGCTCGGAGTACCCCGACCTGCTGGATCGCGGCGTTGTACTGGATCGTCCGGCTCTGGAGGGACTCACGCCCCTTCTCCGACGCCGCCTGGTAGACCAGCGCGACCTCGAGAGCGACCGCGCCGTCGCTGTCGAGCGAATAGCCGAAGTCCCGGGTCAACAGCAGGACGTCGTCGTCCGGGTAGCGCTCCCAGATGGGGCGTTCGTCGGGGAGCTGCTCCTCCGGGGGCTCCTCGGGGGGCGCGGGTGGGTCGTCGGGATCGGCGGCCCGGGAGACACCGAGGGCGAGGGCGAACGCCGCGAGGGCGACGGTGGTGCACAGGAGCCGCCTCATCGAACCACCTCCTCGAACACCAGCGTGTGCTGGAGAGCCTCGTGCAGCGCGGTGCGGAACTGGGCGTAGCTCTCCGCAGCCGCGGGCGCGACCCGCTGGGAATCCCAGCGGCCCGTACCCTGGATCGTGACCGCGCTTCCTTCGACCTCCACGTCCACCTCCAGCTTGCCGCCGGGCCAGGTCCTGCGCTGGTCGTCCGGTGGGTTCACCAGGCGGTACCCGGGCGGCATCTGCAACGTCAGGCTCGCCTCGTAGGACAGGGGCGTGACGTAGACCTCGAAGTCGTGGGGGATCGGCTTGGGGGCGATGGCCCCCGGCAGTTCGAGCCATGGGAGGTCGACGATCATCACCGGACCGGATCTCCGCACGTGCTCGGTGGAGGAGAAGACGGCGCGCCGGGTCGCCGGTCCCTGGGCGGAGGGATCGCCCAGCTCGTAGGACCAGGTGAGATCTTCGGGGAGGGTGTACCTCCGTCGGATCCACTCGCGGTCCTCGCGCTCGACCTCGGCATCGGTCTCCGTCCGCAGCCGGTCTCGGACGCCGGCCGCCGCGAAACCGTCGTACTCCAGGGTCACCTCCGCGTGCAGCGTGCCGTCCGGGTCGATCCGCAGGTCGACCTCCTCCCGCTCCCACGACCCGTCGGCGCTACCGGCGGGGACCTCGTAGAGGAGGACGCCGTCGTCCTTGAGCACGACCGCTGTCCGGCGACGGATGCCGTTGGACGGGTTGCCGAACTGGAAGGGGTTCGAGGTCCCGTCCAGCAGGACACTCTCCCCGTCGATCTCCGCGTAGGTCACCGCGTGATTGGCCAGGATCACCGGGAGATCCGGCTCGACGAACGCTGGCCGGCCAGCGTTGATCAATGCCGACCAGGCCGGGATGCCCGCTTCCCTCAGCATCGCGACCAGCAGGACCGTGTGGTCCTTGCAGTCGCCGTAGCGGCGGTCCAGGACCTCGGGCGCGGGGTGAGGCACCCACCCCGATTCGCCCAGGTACACCCCCAGGTAGTGGAGGTCGGCCGTGACGAAGCGGTAGATCGCCTCCGCCCGCTCCCTGGGCTCGACCAGGCCCTCCGTGATCCGGGAGACCTGGCTCCGGATCGCGTCGTCGGCTTCCGAGCGCTCCTCGAAGACCGGGTAGGCCCGGGCGTGGAAATCGGACCAGCTCGGCAACGAGCTGGCCAGGACCACCGGGTAGTTGGCCAGGGGATGGCCGGACCACCGCTCGTACGCCTTGGGTCGGAGGTAGCGGATCTCGTAGCTCACCTCCTCCATGTCACCGTCCTGGCGAACCTTGGGCTCCATGCTGAAACCCCTCTGGAGGAAGTACAGGGGTCGCTCGGTCGGGTAGCGGAAGGTCAGGGTGCGCCTGTCCGTGTACCCCTCGACCTGGAGCGGAAGGATGAGGGACACGTACCCCTCGAATCCCGGATGGCTGTGGGTCGTGACCACGAGTTCCACATCGAGGGTCGCCGCGGCCTCGTCCTCGGGCAACTCGATGTAATACCTGCGATAGCTGCTGAAGTAGTCGAAGCCCTGGTCCAGGGCCTCCTCGCGCAGGTCCCCCTGCTCGAAGCGCTCGTCGGGTTTGCCCTTGCGGGTCAGCACCGCCCGGCGCAGCTCGAGCTCGTCCCCGAGGGCGGGATCGACGGCGCCCACGTACCAGCGATCCAGCGAGGTCTCGTCGTCGATCTTGACCCGGTAGGCGATCTCGGCCACGACGGTCGAGTCCCCGTCGTAGGTGATCACCTCGTCGTAGCGTTCCACGGCGCCGCCGGTCCAGTCCACCAGGTCCTTGAGCTTGTACTTGGGAGCCCCGCTCTTCTTGATGTAGCAGAGCTTGTCCAGGGTGTAGAACCCGGGCTCCATCTCGATCTCGGGTTTCTTTGCGCTGGCCGGCACGGCGATGGTCAGCGCCAGCAGGACGGCGCTCAGGCGGATGATGTGGTACATGTCCCCTCCTCGCAGGGCACCTCGGCTCAAGGTCGAACGACAGTGATGCCGTGCCAGGTGCCGATCCCCGGATCGGGGACGGCCAGGGTGTCCACCCCGGCGACGGCGAAGCGCAAGACGTTGTCCACGCCCGCGAAACTGACCTGAATCAGGGCCGACGGCATCTGGCCACCGCAGGGATCGGGGACGGTCCCATCCATGATCGCGACGATGGCGTTGTGGTCGGGATCGGCGATGGAGATCCGCAGGTCCGCGGTCACGACCCACGCGGTGGAGGCCCAGTCGAAGGGCTGGACCGTCCAGGCGCCGCTGGGGCCGCAGTCATCGCCCGAGGTCATCAGGCAGGTTCCGGGATTGCCGCCGGCGACGATGGCCGGCGCCGGGTCGCCGAAGGGCTGCCAGTCCGAGAGGTCCACCTCGAAACCATCGCCGAAGGCCACGAGGCCGTCGACGACGACCTCCACGTTGTCGATCGACCCCGAGGTCGTGTCGTCCCCCGACGCCCCGGAGTTCCCGTAGACCGCCAGTGGCGCGGCCACGAGAGCGGGTTCGGCGATGCTGCCCACGTACAGGTCGTCCAGGCAGAACCCGAGTTCCCCCGGCGCGATCGGGAGGTCGCCGCCGTCGCAATCCTGGTCCACGCCGTCCAGGCAGGTCTCCGGCGCCCCGGGGTAGGCATCCGGATCGCCGTCGTCGCAATCCCCGTCGCAGGTGGAGATCCCGTCCCCGTCGACGTCCGCTTCGCCCGGATCGGGCTGGCCGTCACAGTCGTTGTCCGCCACGCCGTCGCAGGCGTCGGCAGCGCCCGGGTGCACCGCCGGGTCCGCGTCGTCACAGTCCAGCTCGCAGGGGGAGAATCCGTCTCCGTCTCCGTCGACGGGATCCAGATCCGGATCGCCATCGTCGCAGTCCCCGTCACAGGCGCTGAACCCATCCCCGTCCCCGTCCAGCTCCTGGGGATCGGTCACCCCGTCACAGTCGTTGTCGGCCACCCCGTCGCAGATGTCCGCTGCGCCGGGGTAGACCGCGGGGTCGGAGTCGTCGCAGTCCGGGTCCACGCCGGCGCCCCCGCAGGCCGGCACGCCGTCGCCGTCCCCGTCGATCTCGTCGGCACCGGGCGCTCCGTCGCAGTCGTTGTCCAGTCCGTCGCAGAGTTCGGGCGCCCCCGGGTGGGTCAGGGGATCGGAGTCGTCGCAATCGCCGCGGCAGGCCGCGAGCCCGTCGCCGTCCCCGTCCACCTCGTCACCGGCGAGAACCCCGTCGCAATCCGTGTCGCGGCCGTCGCAACCCTCCCAGGCCCCCGGGTGGACGCCCGGGTCCTGGTCGTCACAATCGGCGCCGGCGAGATCGCACCCCTGTGTGTCGTGACGGGGATCGCCGTAGCCGTCGCCGTCGGCATCCACGCACGAGGCCTCGTCACGCGGCAGGCACCCGAGGGCGCCCGCACACAGCAGTCCCGCGGTCGCGGCCGCGACGGGCCGCCAGATCTCCCGCCCCATGTCGCCTCCCCCGGCGCCGATCCCTACTCCGTGATGAACTTGAAGCGATTGGAACCGACCTCGATCAGGTCGCCGTTTCTGAGCCGGCAGGTGCTCTCCTTGGTGCCGTTGACCTTCATCCCCGGGAAGGAGAGGGAGGACTCGGCGAGGAAGTGCTTGCCGTTCCACGAGATCTTGATGCCCCCGCCGAACACGATGCCGTGCAGCTTGAGGCCGGTGGTCGTCCCCTTGCTGATGGAGAGGGTCTCCTTCTCCGTGAGTTCCTTGCGGGTCGCGCCCCCCGACTTGCCGTCGGCCCGCTCGATCCGGCTCATCTTCGCGGTCTTGAGCTGGGCCATGGCCTGGCGGACCTCGTTGCGATCCACGAAGGAGGTGGATCCCGCCTCGGCGGCGTTGGCGGCCTTGCCGTGGTCGTAGGCGTCCCCGCGGGACAGATCCACGTTGCCGCACCCCGGGCAGACCGGCTGGGCCCGGACCCCGCTCATCAGCCCCGACCAGCCGCAGCGGTCGCAGGCCACCCGTGTGTAGTACTTCTTCTCGCCGCCCATGAAGTTGGCGGCGTTCTTGGGATCCTCGACGAAGACCAGCAGGTAGTCGCCGCCCAGGAGGATCTCGCTGCCCTCGCTGACCTCGACCTCGGTGCGGGACATGGCGCCGTCGACCACCAGGGGGTTGGTCTCGGACACGCAGCGCGCGATCCACGCCTTGCCGTCCCTGAGCACCTTCGCGTGGTGCCGCGACACGGTCTTGCCGGGAAGGGTCAGATCGTTGTCGGCCTCCCGTCCGATGGTCACCTCGTTTTGCTGGAACGACGCCTTCTTGGGGTCCGCGTTCAGAGCATGGATCACGAAGGTCGGCATAGGGGTCTCCCGGTCCTGGGTTCCCGGCGCGCGTCCGGCCGGGAGCCGCATGGTACCACTGCTCGCGCCCGTCGGGCGCCCCCCCCGGGCCCGCCAGCGGCCGCAACCGGGCGGCCCCGCCCCCCGGGGCCCTGCGCCCGCCCAGGGCGCTGCCCGCGCGGGCGCCGTACC
>CAZITQ010000121.1:0-7083 GCA_964542165.1 uncultured Rickettsiales bacterium | reverse complement strand
GTGGGGGTTTGGGTCACCGGGGGGGCCGGGCGGGGCCCCCCCCCCCCGGCCACCCCCGCCAACCCTCCCGGGCGCCCACGACCCCCTGGGACATGCGCCAGACCAGGTCGCTGCCCTCGAGGGCGACGTACCTCTCCTCGCGAGTCCCGCCCCCGTCGGCCCCCTCGTCCCGGGGTACGGGATCGCCGACCAGCAGCGTGTACGAGTCGCCGGCGGCCTCCACACGGAACCGCGCACGGGGTTCGTCCAGGCCGCGGTCACCCGGGGGGACCGAGCCCACCAGGGCGGCAGCGCGGGCCCGGGCCGCCGAGTGGGCCTTTCCCACTGCCCCACGGGACTCCGGTGCCGGGCCCTCCACGGGTGGATCCCAGCGCCACTCGCCGCCCTGCCCCCGGACCAGGCCCCAGCTCCCCTCACCCTCGGCATGGATCGCCGTGACGTCGTCGGGTTCCACGGGGAGCAGGTGGAGGTCGATGAAGAACTCCGGGTCGAAGGGTCGGTCGCCGTGGCCGTGGATCCCCAGGGCGCCGTGGATGCCGGCGTGGGCCAGCCAGGAGGCGTCCTCCCCGGCCCGACGCAGGAAGCTGCGATTGACCCGCGGGCCGCGTTTTCCCACCACGAGCTCCAGCGGTCCGGATCCGTCGTGGAGGCCGAGACTCAGGTGGATCGCCCCGTCCCCCGCGAGCTGGAAATCGCCGTGGATGTCGGGATCCTCGGCGCGGATCTCGCCGACCACCCCGTCCAGGGTGGACAGCAGGCGGGACAGGTGTTCCTCGTTCGCAGGCGCGCCGTCACGCCCCGGCAGGGACCAGTTGCCGCCGGCTCGGACCAGGGTGACCTCCTCCCCTTCTCGACCCTCACGGCGGATCTCGATCCTCGAGACGGTGTCGGCGGTCAGGGTTTCGGCGGGCACGATGACCGCCGGACCCGTGTGCCCGGCGGGGTCCGGCCAGCGCTGCCAGGTGGCCGCCGAAGCCAGAGCGGCGATGACGACCAGGCACGCGACGATCTGCCCGCGGCTCATCCGGTCCCCCCCGCTCCTTCGTCCCCGCGCTCCAGTCCGGCCAGGTACCGCTCCTTGCCCCGTCGGATCAGCGCCAGGCGCCCCAGCGCGAGCAGTGCGACGAGGGTAGGGACGACCCCCACCACGCCCACCCGGTGGGCGTTTCGGGTGGACGCCGGGACCCGACGGATCCGCCGGTCCACGGGCTGCTTGCCGCGGATGCTGACCAGGGCATCGCCCAGCGCCAGGGCATCCACCGCGTTGAGGGCGAACCGGCCGTTGTCGGCCGACCGGATGAAGCGGTCTCGCAGCAGCTGATCACAGGCCACCACCAGCATCCGCGAGGGCGCGGAGGCCTCCCCGGCACCCATCTCGGGCAGGGCCTCTCCGGGCAGATCCGGCGACCAGCCCGGAACCACGTCCCCGGCGAAGGCGTCGGGGAAGCTCCCCTCCAGCAGGACCGCCAGCGGATAGGGGCCGGCGAACTCCTCCGGGGGCTGCACGTCGGGTGTCTTGAGGTTGCCCGGGTGGGCGGGCACCAGCCAGGACTCGTCGCTGGACCACAGCAAGGGGGTGGCCACGAGTCCGGCCGCCGTCGAGGCCTCCTCGTCCACGCGCAGGCTCGAGGTCCAGGGCATCAGCAGCTGGCCGAGGCGTGCGGTGACGGCCACCTGGTCGTTCATCCCGGTGTCCGGGACCAGCACGTGGGTGTCCATCTCCACCGGGGCCGGCCGCTGGGCCCGCTGGGCCATCATGCCGCTGCCGACCACGGTGATGGCCTCGCTGCTGCGGTCCATCACCCAGTCCCGGGACAGGTAGACGCCCGAGGCCTCCAGCAGCCGGTCCACCCCGGTGCCCGTGGGTACGGCGCTGACCTTGTACTGGCCCCGGAAGGGGGCGTAGTCGAAGGTGTAGCGCTGGGTCGCCAGCAGCACCGGCTGGCCCCGGCGGAGCGCGGCGTCGAGCTCGTAGACCTGGCGCTCGCTCCAGCCGTCGGGGGCCGGGACGATGATCAGGTCCGCGTCGTCGGGCAGCGGACGGTCCTCGCCGAAGCGTTCCAGGCGGTGGACCTCGTATTCCAGCCGCTTGAGCGCCTTCTCGAGGATGCTGAAGTGGTCGATCCGGCGATCGGGGACCGGTTTGCCCATGTCCCGGTAGACCTTGGCCAGTGCCGGCTCCACGGGCTGGCGCTCCACGGGGGCCACCAGGGCGATCCGGGGCTTGTTCAGCCGCAGCAGCCGGTCCACCCGCATCATCACCTCGTACTCCAGGACCGGCACCAGCGCGGGCCGGATCCGGGGGATCACCTGCTCGGGGCGATCCCGGTACGAGAACTTGAGCGCGCTGTAGACCCGGGTCACGCCGAAGCCCTCGGCGTCCACGCTGCGGACCTCGAAGGGCCGGACCCCGTCCTTGAGCAGCCGATCGGCGAGCTCCTCCTCGTCGGTCGCCGAGGTCTCCGCCGACTCCCCCTCCCCGTCCGCCACCGCAGCCTTCGCCTCCTCCTCCTCTTCGGCCCGCAGCGCCGCAGGATCGATCACCACCACCTCGTGGGTCAGCCGCCCGCCGGACGCCCGCCCCAGCTCGTCCAGCAGATCCTCCACGTCCTGGCGCACCGACTTCATCCCCGCAGGCATCCGATCCTGGGGCGAGACGTACAGGGTCGCGGTCAACGGCGCGTCCAGGGACCCGAGCAGCTCCCGGGTGGCGTCGGACACGGTGTACAGGCGGTCCTCGGTGAGGTCGAAGCGACCCAGCGCCAGGGGCTCGACGACCATCATCGACAGCAGCCAGATGGGCGTCAGCAACGCGGTGCCCAGGGCCATCGAACGCCGCGCCCGGGGCTGCATCCGCACGCGGATCCACAGCCCGTTGAGACAGAGCAGGAGCCCCGTCCCCAGGGCGAAGTACAGCAGGTCCCGGAGATCCACGACCCCGCGCTCGATGGCGGCGAACCTCCCCGCCAGGCCCACGTAGCGGCTCAGGAAGGTGCCCAGGTCCCCGGTCCAGGCGTCCAGCTGCAGGGCGACCAGATCGGTCCCCAGCAGGTAGATCGCGAAGGCGAGCACGAACGCCAGGATGAAGGCCACCACCTGGTCCCGCACCAGCCCGCTGGCGAACTGGCCCAGGGCGACATAGAAGCAGCCCATCACCCAGGCCCCGAGGTAGCCCCCCACCACCGGGCCGGGGTCCAGGTCGCCCAGCAGGGAGACCGAGACGACCGCCGGCAGGGTGGTCGCCAGCGCCAGGGTCAGGAAGGTCTGGGCGGCGACGAACTTGCCGGCCACCACCTGCCAGGTGGGAATCGGCAGCGTCAACAACAGCTCGCTGGTGCCCTGGCGGTGGTCCTCGGCCCACAGCCGCATCGTGATCGCCGGTACGAAGACCACCATCACCTGGGGCAGCAGCCCGAACAGCCCCCGGAGATCCGCACGTTCGGCCAGAAAGAAGCTCCCGCTGAACAGGGCGCAGGTGGTGACCCCGAACACGATCAGGAACACCGCGCCCACCGGAGCGTCGACGTAGGCCCGCAGCTCCCGGGCAGCGATGACGCGCAGGCCGCTCATCGCCCGTCCCCCCGGGTGAGGGCGATGAAGGTCTCCTCCAGCGAGAATCGCTCGTCCCGCAGCTCGCGGACGGTCCAGCGGCGCTCTGCGGCCAGGCTCGCCACCCGGTCCCGCAGCTCCGCTCCCACGGGACCGCGAACGCGGCATCGAACCCTGCCGCGGAGGCAGGCCTCCACGGTGACCTCGTCGGCGCCGTCGAGGGCTTCGAGGGTGGGGAGCACCTGGTCGGGCTCCCCGTCCACCTCCAGCACGATCCGTTCGTTGTCCCGGGCGCGCCGCTCCAGCTCGGGGATCCGACCGTCGGCCACGATCCGCCCCCGGCGGATCACGATCGCCCGGTCGGTGACGGCCTCGGCCTCCCCGAGGACGTGGGTCGACAGCAGGATGGTCTTGTGGCCGGCCAGCTGGCCGATCAGCTCGCGGATCACCCGCACCTGGGCCGGGTCCAGCCCCGCCGTGGGCTCGTCGAGGATCAGCACCTCGGGATCGTGGACCAGCGCCTGGGCCAGCCCCACCCGTTGCCGGTACCCCCGGGACAGCTCCCGCACGTGCTTGCGATAGACCCCCGGCAGGCCGCAGGCCTCCACCACCCAGTCCACCCGTCCCCGGTCCGTCACACCGCGGGCGCGCCGGACGAACTCCAGGTAGTCCGAGACCTGCATGTCCGGGTACAGGGGCGCCACCTCGGGCAGGTACCCCACCTTGCGCCGGACGGCGAGGGGATCGGCGAACACGTCGATCCCGGCGACCTCCGCCCCCCCTCTCTGGGGGGTCAGGTAGGTGGTGATGATGCGCATCGAGGTCGTCTTGCCGGCGCCGTTGGGTCCCAGGAGTCCCACGATCTCCCCCTTCTCCAGGTGGAAGGAGGCCCGGTCGAGGGCGAGGGTCGCGCCGTAGCGCATCGTGACGTCGTCGAGGCGAATCATCGGCGGCAGGATACGGTAACGGCCCGCGGACGCCTACCTCTTGAAGAGGCTGAAGATGCCCTCGACCACCGCCTCGAGCAGGAGTCCCTGTCCGGGTGTGGTCTGGACCGGATAGCCGGTGCCGATGTGGGCGTTGGCGCGGGTGTGGAGGGTGGCGGTCTGGGCCTCCATGCGGGCGGAGCGGGCCTCGTCCTTGGCCCGCTCGGTCTCCTTGACCCGGGCCTTGACCAGGCCGCCGCGGGCCACGAAGTCGAGGATCTTGTTCAGCTCACCGGCGTCGAACCAGACGCCGTGGTCCTTGCACACGTCGACGATGATCCCCGAGTACCGCGCGTAGTTCTGCGGCGTCATGATCTTGGTGCACTGGGGGCAGGGCACGTAGGCCCGGCCCTTGAACTGTCCCGTGAGGATCGCCGCCTTGTCGCTGCTACCGGTGGCCAGGTCCGGTCCGACGCCGGTCTCGATGGCCTTGGGAGCATCCCGCATGATCGCCTCGACCGTCGGCGCGTCGATCCACAGCCCGCCGCAGCCGCCACACTGGTCCATGGCGTACCCTTCCAGCGGCACGTGGAACAGGGTCCCCTCGCAACGGGGGCAGTCCCGCTCGGTGGCCTCGGGGGGCTTGATCACCTGGGGCCGGATGGCCTCGCCGCAGCCGTCGCAGAACTTGGCGTCCTCTCTCAGCCCGCGGAAACAGGTCGGACATACCGCGCGACGCACCGCGCCCTTGCAGTAGGGGCAGGTGGTCGCGTCTGCGGGCACGTGGGCCCCGCAGGTGGCGCAGGAGACCGCATCGCCCTGCTGGGCCGGGACGGTGATCACCTCACCGCACTTGCAGCGGACCCGTGTGCCCTCGTTGTAGCTGGAAACGTCGTACTGGAGCTTGCAGGCGGTGCAGGCCAGATACATGCGCGCCTCCCGTGCCTCGGCCCCAACGTGGGGCCGCGGTCATTCTACAGCGTCCGGGCGCCCGGCATTCCCCGTCGCCCTCATCGCTGGCGCCACAGCAGGGTCTCGATGAAGTCGGCCACCTGCATCTCGCCGAGGTCGCCGGAGCGCACCGACTCCTCGTCGAAACGCTGCACACCGTCTGCAGGGTGGGCCGGGTCGCGGATCAGCACCGGCACGGGCTCGCCCACGTGGTCCCCCCGCTCCACCGGTGTCAGGTGGTCGGGCAGGACGGCCACCACCGGGTCGATGCCCCGCGCCGCCAGGCCCTCGAGCAGGGGGGCCAGCAGGCGCCGATCGATGGACTCGATGCAGTGAATCTTGAGCCCCAGGTCCCGGGAGTGGCCCGCCTCGTCGGGTCCCTCCACGTGCACGTAGACCAGGTCGTGGTCCTCGAGCGCCTCCACGGCCGCGCGGGCCTTGCCCTCGTAGTTGGTGTCGAACAGGCCGGTGGCCCCTTCCACCTCCATCGAGGTCATCCCGGCGTACCTCCCCAGGCCGTGGATCAGGTCGACCGCGGAGATCACCGCGCCGCGGATGCCGAAGCGCTCCTCGAGGGTGTCCATGGTCGGCTTGCGTCCGGGCGCCCAGGGCCAGATGGTGGCCGCCTCGCGCAATCCCCTCTCCCGACGGGCCCGGTTGACCGGGTGAGCGGCGAGCAGGGCCTGGGAGGCGTCCACCAGCCGATTGAGCAGCTCGGCGGTGTCCTCGGCGGCTGGGTCCGTGGCGCGGACGCGCGACTCGGCCAGGGCGCGCCCCACGTGGTCGTGGGGTGGCCAGCACTCGACCTCGGGTGAGAATCGACGCCCCCGGAGCACCAGGAGGTGCCGGTAGCTCACGCCCAGGTGAAACTCGACGCCGTCGCCGCCGAGCTCGCGGTCGAGCATCTCGATCAGCTGCGCCGACTCCTCGGTGTGGATGTGACCCGCGGAATGATCGGCGATGGCCCCGTCCTCGACCCCGATCACGTTGACCCGCAGGGCCATGTCGCCGTCGCCCAGCTCCACGCCCAGGCTCGCCGCCTCCAGCACCCCACGCCCCTGGTAGGTGGTCCGGGGGTCGTAGCCCAGCACGGCCAGATTGGCCACGGCGCTGTCCGGGGTCATGCCGGCGGGGACGGTGGCCAGCGTGCCGCTGCGTCCCTGAGCGGCCAGTCCATCGATCCGCGGTTTTCTTGCGACAGCCAATGGCGTGAGTCCGCCCATGCGCTCGATGGGGTGGTCGGCGGAGCCGTCCACCAGCAGGATCACGTACTTGACGGGGTCGGTCATCGGGGCTCCAGATCAGCCGAAGAGGCGCAGGAGTTCGTCGCGGAACGCGGGGTAGTCCACGTCCAGTTCGCCGTAGGTCTCGGGCAACGCCTCCAGCCCGGCCAGGGACGGGGGCAGCTCGGGGTCGACGCCGGTCTGGGCGATCAGCTCGTCGGGGAACTTGGCGGGGTGGGCGGTCTCGAGGCTGATGGCCAGGTCGTCCGCGGCCAGCTCGCCGGCCTCCCGGTAGCGAACGAGGCCGGCCCAGCCCACGGCGCCGTGGGGCTCGAGCATCGCCCGGTGCTGGGTCCAGGTGTCGGCGATGGTCTTCTTGGTCTCGGCGTCGTCGATGGACACGGCCCACATGTCCCGGTGGATCCGCTCCATGT